>CAIYFP010000473.1 GCA_903925515.1 uncultured Verrucomicrobiota bacterium | reverse complement strand
CGTCGATCGAGAACGATTCCTTGAGGAAGAGCCACTTGGAGGGCTTGGCGGCCTTGTACTCGGCGAAGGCGGCGGGGTTGGCCTTTTCGAGGGCCTCGCCGGAGAAGCGGTCCTTGGCATAGCCCAGGCCGGGCGAGCCGATGAGGCCGGCCGACATCATGCCGAGGCCGCCCATGATGGAGATGGCGACGGCGCCGCAGCGCGGGAACCGGTCGGAGGCGACGGCGAGCATGGTGGGCCAGAAAAAGGTCTTGCCGATGGCATAGACCGTGAGCGCGAGGAGGGCGCCGGAGAACGTCTCGACGCCGGAGACGAGGTTGAGGCCGACGCACCCGAAGATGGAGCAGACGAGGAGGATGCCAACGGGCTTGAGGCCGAGCTTGTGCTCGATGAAGTGGCCGCAGAAGCGAAGCACGAACATGAGCGCGGAGGTGAAGATGAAGAGCCATGTGGCCTCCTGCGGCGTGAGGATGGCGCCCTCGATGTTCTGGATCCAGCCGTCCGTCCCCAGCTCCACCGCGCCGACGAGGGCATGGACGATGAACAGGACAAACAGGAGCGGCGCGCCCACGGACCAACGGGAGGTGCCGGCGAAGCCAAGGAAGGCGATGCCGCCGACCGCCATGGAGAGATAGTTCCACGAGTCGCCGGAGAAGAAGGCGTTGCCAGTCAGGCCGTTGAGAAGCGGCCCGAGGCCGTCCTTGAAGAACAGGCCGATGAATAGGCCGACCACGGCGGAGCCGAGGATGCCGACGTCGCGGAGCATCTCGCCGAGGCTGAGCCCCTTGGCGGAGGCCTCGGACTTGGGGAAGGACTGGCCGAAGAACATGATGCCGTAGATGACGGCGGGAACCAGGAAGCAGCCGAGCTGGAGCTTCCAGCTTTGGTCGGCAAGGCCGTTGTGGATGAAGCCGCCGATCACCATGCCGGCCGGCCATGAGGCGTGGAGGATGTTGAGGTAATGGGTGCGGTTCTTGGGGAAGAGCGTGGCCACGAGCGGGTTGGCCACGGCCTCGAGCGTGCCGTTCGCCACCGCGAACAGGAACGTTCCCGACCAAAGCCACACGAACGCCGTCTTGGTGTCCATGCCGTCCTTGGCGCCGAACGTCACAAGGGCCGACACGACATGGAACAGGAACGCGGCGGCCACGAGCTTTCCGTACCCCACCTTGTCCACGATGACGCCGCCGATGATGATGCCGAAGCAGAACCCGGTGAACCCGGCGCCGTTGATGAGGCCGATCTCAAGCCCCGTGAAGTTGAAGGCCTTGACCCAGTCGCCAAAGATGGCGCCGCGGATTCCAAATCCGATGCCGGCCGCCAAGATGGCCATGAAGCCTGCCCACAGCAGGCGCTTTGCGTTCGAGGCGATGCCCTCGCTTGTTCCGTTGCTCATGTTGTTCGCTGCGTTGGTTGATGAAGGGGCACGGCTCGATGCCAACCGTCGTGGACGGGCCTGGCCCGACGGCATGACGCCATCCGGCCCCGGCTTGCCCTGAAGGTTGCGCAACTTGCCTTGCCCATGGTTGAAAACGCGCCCGGACGAGCTCGCAGTGGGCCCGTCGTGAATGCGCGGAGTGCGGGCTAGTCAATCGCGCCCACCTCCCGGCGCGCAATGGAAAAGAGGTTCCTGCCCATGAAACCGACGGTGGGCCGCCGGGGCGGGTTCCCCTGGCCCATCCACCCAGGCCAGCCTTGGCCCTGATCTCAGCGCGGGGCGTCCGCCCATGCCATCTCGCCGCGCTCGACGGACCAGTCGTTGCCGAAGAAGCCGGTGACGCGGACGCCGGCCGTTCCATGGGTGAGGGTTTCCGGGCCGAACACGGTAACGTCGGGCAAGGCCACGCCGGCCATCAGATAGGGGACGCGATCGCAGAGGCGCATGCCCTCGGGGCCGGTCCCCGAGACCACGCCGACGGACGCGACGGGGCTGTCGGGGCGCGGACGGAGGAAGAGGCAGGCGAGGTGGTCGCCCGGGATCTCGCGCCCGCCCAGCAAGACCTTGCCCCGGCGAACCTGCACGGGGCTGTCGGACAAGAGGGCCTTCCATGCGCGGTGGGTGTCGGCGTTTCCATACAGGATGACGCCGCGGTCCCGATGCCGGACGGGGTCGAAGGCGGTGTCGGGGATGACTTCGAGGCTGGCGTTGCCCCGGTACCAGAAGCTCTCGGAATCGAACCGGGCCTTGGCGAGGGCCCATGCGTTTTCCTCGGGGGTTCCCCCGGTTGCATGGACGAGAAGCATGCGGTGGGCGAACGCCTCCTTGAACGGCCCGGCGCGATGCGGGCCCTTGTGAGACGACGGGGCAGGCCTCGTGGGTGCCCAGCCGTTGCCATCGCGCGCCATGCGGACCGTTCCGTGCGAGCCGTCGGGAACCAGGTTGGTGACGGACTGGCCGTCGAGCACGACGAGGGGCGGGCCGCCGGGTGGTAGCTTCCCGAGGTGCAAGGCCAGCCGGGCGACGTTTTCGGTCGTGCCATGGAATCGCCGGCCGGCGGCATCCCATTCGACGTCGATGCGGCTGGGGGCGAGCGGATGAAGCTGGGCCTCGACGGTGGCCCAATGGCAGGTGGCGGAGACGCCGGGGTTGACCGTCACGAATCGCAACCGTCGGACCTCGGGGGGGGCGGGGATGCGGCGGCGATCGAACAGGTCGAAGAGGGGGGGCCAATCGAGGCATTGATTGCCCCACCAATGGCCCGCGCCGGGTTGCTCGTGCCATGCGAAGTCCCGGTGAAACGTGCCCAGCACCTCGCGCATCGTGCGGGCCTCGGACACCGGGACGTTGCCGTCGGCGTCGCCGTGGAGGATGTAGATGCCGTGGTGGGTGTAGTTGGTGGCCATGGCGAGGGTGTCGCTGGACGCCCATGCGCGGAGGAGGAGGCGTTGCACGTCGTTGCTGGGGGCGGCGCGTCGCCCGCCGCCGTAGCTGGCGAAGCTGATCCAGCCGGCGCTGGGGGCGAGGGCCGCGAAACGGTCCGGGTACGTGGCGCCCAGTTGCCATGCCCCGTGCCCGCCCATCGAATGGCCGGTCAGGTACGTGCGCGAGGGCTCGGTTCCATGAACCCGCTGAACGCGGTCCAGCACCTCGATCGCGTCCCGGCGCCCCCAGTCTTCCCAGTCGAACCCGAACGGCCGCCGGTTGGTGGGGGCGGCGACGTGGAGGCTGGTCTTGGGCGCGTAGCATGCCGCCTGCCCGATCCCCTCGACGCCCGCGCCGTGCGTGCTGAGGACCAGCCCCGGACGCCCCCCCGCGCCGGGCATCGGACGCGCCGGGACAAACCCGTAGTACTGGACCGAGCCGTCGATCTCGCTGATGAACGTCTCGCGGCGGGTCGCCTCGGGCGGGAGCAACGCAAGACGGAAGGTCCGCATGGCAAGGTTGGACCTGCCCAACTTCAGCGCGAGCTGGATGGGAACGTCATGGGTCGCGGACTTGCCCGGGTGCAGGATGCGGAAGGGGGCCTTGAACGTGCCCAGCGGAGGAAGGGTTGGCACGGGCGTTTCCGTCGCCTTGCCGCCCTCCGGGACGGCGCGGAGGACAAGGCCGTCGAGAGGCCATGGGCGGGCATTGACGAGGAGGACGGCGCCGTAGGTGTCGTTGCGGACGCCGCGGACGAGGTCGGGCAACGTGGGGTCGCGGGGATCGATGGCGATGGGCTCGGGCTCGGCAAGCTTGACGGAGAGCGCGCCGCGGCCGGTGGCAAAAAGGAGGTGATTGGTGCCGGCCTTGAAGGCGACGGGAAGCGACACGGAGCCGTTGCGATAGATGTCGCCGGCGCGGGGCTCGCCGTTGACGTAGGCCATGGAATGGCCACTGGCTTGCAGCAGCAGGATGCGGTCGCGGTCGGAGACGAACGGCACGTACACGTAGCCGCCGCGCATGGCAGGATGCTCGAAGGCGCCGTCGGGCTTGGCCGTGACCCGCTCCCAGACGCGGTGGGTGCCGCCGGGGTACCCCAGCACCTCACCCGGGGACGGCGGCGTCCATGTGCCGGCCACGACGCGCGCCTCCACCGGGTCGGTCCGGAACGGCGCCCGGGCCATGCGCCCGCCCAACACCACCGCCACGCCCTCCCGCAGGACGATGTCCTCGGCCAGCAAGTGGAGCGGCAGGAACGCGAGGATGCCGAGGGCAACCCGTGGGAATCGTTGCATCCGGAGATGCTACCGGCCCGCCGCGCCGGGTGCCAAGGGCCGCGAGCGCAACCCGAATCCGCGGTCAAGGTCCCCAACCGCCTGCCCCCGTGTCTGAGCCAACCATTCAACCCAAAAACGGCGATGGGTGTGGGGATCAGTCCAACCCTCAGGTGGCGCCCAAGGCTTGACCGATGCCGGAGTCCGGGTGCCCTCGCGCGGCGGCGAGGATGCCGAACCTCCGGGCGTCGGGGCAGAGTGGCAGGGGCATCCTGCCGCCGGACGGGATCCAGCCGGAGCCGGGACGGCTCTGCCACGTTTTCGCCGGGTGAGGGCGCCCGGCCTACAACCCGGACCGGCCCATTCCAACCTCACGCGAGGGGTGAGGTCTCGGAGGGATGCCGCAGGGCCTCTTTGCCTTGATGGGACGGCCATTTCCTTGCCATGAAGCCCTCTTGGAATGCCGTTTTGAGGCACGATGTCACCGGCCGTGCTTGCTCGACCTGCCTCCGCAAATCCTTCGTCGTTTGCTCGTCACGGGCCTTGCTTCGGCCCGCGCCCCGCCCAAGCCGACCGCACGCAAAAAGGCCCGGCCACGCCATGATGGCGGTGCCGGGCCATGCCGGGAGAGACGGCTACCTTGGCTCGGTCCCGAAGAACCGGAAATGCATGCCTTGGGCGTCGGTGGCGCCGGAGAACACGGCGATGCCGAAGTGCTTGGCGACGCGGCCGTACTCGGGAAGCAGCTTGAAGTCGAACATGTCGGCCCATTCCGCCGCCTCGCCGCCCCCCATCAGCCCGCCCAGTCCTCCGGCGCGCAGGAACTCCCATTGCGGGCGCATGGTCTCGCGTTGGTTCTCGTATCCGAAGATGCCGGTGCCGTACCCGCCGACCTTCTCCGCGGCGCGCGCGAGGTTGGCATCGTCCTTGAGGGCCTTGGCCGGGGACTCGGTGGAGCGGATGACCTCCTCGATGAGCGCGGGGGTTCCGCTGAAGACGGCATAGCCGGAGGCGGAGGCCATTTCCATGCGTCCACCCTTGCCACCCGGGGCCGCGGGGGTGCGCATGGAGCGAATTTTCTTCCCGTTGAACTCGCGGTCCTTGGAATCGTCGTTGCCGCCTCCGCCGCCGAGGGCCCCGGCCGCCATCTTGATGCCCCCGGTGAGGTTGTCGGGGCTGGGCGACCCGACGAGCATGACGCCGGGCGGGTTGGTGAGGTCCTCGATGGAGGTCCCGGTGCTGGCCTTGCCGTAGGAGATGATGTCGTCGCCGAGGTTGCCGACGACGTTCTTCTTGAGGTCGAAGGAGGGGTCCTTGTCCTTGCCGGCCTGGGCGACCATCAACTGGACAAACCCGTTCAACTGGGGCGACACGGCGGCCAAGGTTTCCTCGAGGGTGGCCCACATCTTCTGCCCGTCGAGCCGCCACCGTTGGAACTTGACCGCGTCGGCCGGGATGAAGGGCAACGGTGCGGCCTCCTTGGCGGGGATCGCGAGCATCTTGAAGAGCCCGGCGCGTTGCCCCTCGGGGATTGACATGCTGAGGACCCCGGCGTCGCCGTCCGACCCGGGCGTCCATGCCATCGACACGGTCTTCAATCCCTCGAGCCCGACCGCCTTCAACGCGGCCTTGGGGTCCACGCCCATGGCATCGGCACCGGGGTTGCCGGCCGCGAGTTGGGAGAGAACGCGGTAGAGGGGCACGAAATGGACCCAGCCGAACGCGGAGGCGCCGCGGAACCATGCGGCCTCGCTGGCTTGGAAGGCGGGCTCGTCGGCGAGGGTTTCGGACGTGCCGCCGCCGATGCCGGCCATGACCTTTTCGAGGGTCTTGGCCGACGTGGAGACGAGCAGGGCGGTGTCCACCTGGCCGAAGATCAAGGTCTCCTTGTCGGCGTTGGCGTCGGCCGCGCCGTTCCCATCCTTCTTCTCGTCCGCGGCCTCCTCGTCCCCGGGCAGGTCGATGGTGACGGATGAGAACTCCACGTCGCGGATCTTCTCGGTCTTCACCGGCTTCTTGGCGTCGGCCAGCTTCCGGCGCACCTCGCCGAGCCGCTCCTTGAGGACGTCGGACTTGTCCCGGGCATCCAGCACCATCAGCAGTCCGGGCTCGGTGTCCGTCGCGCCCTTCCAGCCGTCCTGGACGATGGCGAGGGTCATCTGGCCCCGCGCAAGGCCGGTGTAGTCGGACATCTTGATCCCGAGGTCCTTCTCGAGGGTGCCGACGACCTTCTCGGAGAACTTCTTCTCGAAGTTGTCGCGGAAGGCCTTCATGGAGGGGTCCGACCAAAGGCGGCCGCCGCTGGAGCCGGACATGCTGTCGGAGGCCTTGGCCCAGTCCGGGACGGAGAGGACGAAGAGGGTGTCCTTGGGCAAGAGCTTGGCGGGCGAGGGGATGGCGGCCTGCGCGGCGCCTGCAAGCAGGAACAGGGCGGCCACGAGGCGAGTTGAACAATTCATGATGGATGGACCCCGGGGTCGGGTGCCTCGTTTCACGGGAAACGCGACCGGCCCGTCGCCGGGGACCCGCAAATGGACCGAAGGCGCCGGGGAATGGCAAGCGCGTTGCTCGCCCGGGGCAACGACCCGGCGCGAGGCTCTGGCGGAGGAACAGGGAGCGAGCAGGACGGATCCCGCTGGAGCGTCCCGGCCCAGCCGGAACGATGCGACGAGGTCGGTCGTGCTTGCGCCATCGGCTTCCGCAAATCCCTCGTCCCTCGCTCGTTACGGGCGCCGAATCGGCCCGCGCCCCGCCCAATCCTTGCCTGGCGTAGGCATGGGCCTTCCCATCACTTCCCTGCCGATCGAGGCGTCCCGGCTCAGCCGGAACGATTCAGTTGGGAGGGAAGTGATTGCGAAGCAGATGCTTGCGCAAGACGAGGAGTGAGCGAGGCGCGGGCCGGCACGAGGCCCGTAACGAGCGAACGACGAAGGATTTGCGCAAGCAGATCGAGCAAGCACGACCGATCCAACTGAATCGTTACGGCTCAGGCCGCGCGGGCGAGCAACCGCCGCCGCCGCCACCACTGGTTGACTTGGTCCAGCAACACCGCCGCCACGACCACCACGCCCACGATGATTTGGGAATAGTTCTGGTCGATGCCCACGATGACGATCCCGCTGGTGATCATCTGGATGATCAACGCCCCCATGGCCGCCCCAAACGCCGAGCCGCGCCCGCCGGAAAGGGAGGCGCCGCCGACGACGGCGGAGGCGATGACATGGAGCTCGTAGCCCTGGCCGTCATTGGAGGATGCCGCCCCGTAGTAGCCAAGCTGGACGAGCGCCGCAAGGGCGGCGGCGAGCCCGCCCGTCATGAAGACCATCACCTTCACGCGGCCGGCCCGGATGCCGCTGAAGCGGCTCGCCTGCTCGTTGCCCCCGACCGCGTACACATGGCGGCCGGGAACGGTCCGGGAAAGGAACACGGCGGCGACAACGGTCACCGCAAGGGTGACAAGGAGAGGGGTCAGGGTGAGGCCCCCGGACGTTTGCCATCCCACGACGCGGCGGAGCGGGTCCGGGAACGAGCCAATGCTTTGTCCTTGGGTGGCGACGAAGGCGATGCCCCGGAAGATGGCCATGGTGCCGAGGGTGATGATGAAGGGATGGACGCCAAGGCCGGTGACCATGAGCCCGTTGAGCAGGCCGCAGCCGAGTCCCACGCCCACGCACGCAAGGGCGGCGAGCAGGGTTCCGGTGCCGGGCGACGCGGCGGAAGGTCCCTCGGGGCCGTGCAGGCGGAGGATCCATGCCGCAAGGACGCTGCACAGGGCGTAGATGGAGCCAATCGAAAGGTCGATCTGGCCCGCGACGATCACGAACGTCATGCCCACGGCCATGATGGCGAAGAAGGACGTGTCCTTGGCGAGCTGCGCAAGGTTCTGGGCGTTCAGGAACTTGTTGACCCGTTCCGTGGCGGGAACTTCCTCGCCCGTCTCCGCAATCATGCGCGCCCGCTGGCGGGTGCCGTCGGGCAGCGTCTCGAACCGCGGACGCTCGACGGAACCGCCCGCGAAGGACAGGAGCAGGCCCAGGACGAGCACGACCAGCAGGAGGCCGGCCTCGGCCATGTTCCAGCGCGGCCTTTGACGGGGTGAGGGGGACGACATGATCGCCGGAAGGCTACCGGGACAGCCGACGCGATGTCCAACGGGGGATGCGAGGCCCAAATCCCCGCGCAAGGAGCAGGAAATCTTTCGGTCCCCAAGCGGATGGGTTGCGGCGGGCTGCGTGCCCACACGCCACGAGCCCCCGCCCTTTCAACCCTCCGCAGGCGCGGCGTGAGGCGAGAACCGGGCCCTCTGGAGCTGCCTGGGCGCGGATCAGGGCGAAGGGCCGACGGTTGCCATCCGGGCAGGGTTGGGGAAGCGTGCAAGCAATGGAGGCGGTGTTGTTCGACATTGACGGCACGTTGATTCGCACCGGCGGGGCGGGGGTGCGGGCGTTTGCGCGGGCGGCGGACCGGCTCCATGGGTTGCCGGAGGGCACGGATCACATGGTCTTCCATGGGCGCACGGACACGTCGCTGGTGCGGGAGTACCTGCGGTACCACGGGCTGCCGGAGACCGACGGCGAGATGGGGCGGTTCCTTGAGACCTATCTTGGGCTGCTGGGCGAGATGCTGGGCGTGCACGCCGGCGAGACCTGCCCCGGGGCGAGGGAGTTCATCGCGTCGTGCCAAGCGATGGAAAGCCCGCCGTTGATGGGGTTGCTGACGGGAAACGTCCGTCGCGGGGCGGAGCTGAAGCTGAGGGCCCATGGGCTGTGGGAACTCTTCGAGACGGGCGGCTATGGGGACGACCATGAGGACCGGGACGAGGTTGCGGCGGCGGCCATGCGCCGGGTGATGGAGCGGCTGGGGAGAACGGTGCGGCCCCGGGACGTGCTGGTGGTGGGGGACACGCCGCGGGACGTGCGGTGCGCGCGGTCGGTCGGAGCACGGGTGCTTGCGGTCGCCACGGGCGGATTTGGGCTGGAGCAACTCAGGGCATGCGAGCCCGACTGGGCCGTGGCGACGTTGGGGGACTTTTCCGTGCAAAGCATGCGTGATTCATGATGACGAGCGCTTGTCGAGACAGGAATTCCGGGCCGTGCGGGCTTTTTGTTTGACCCTTCCGCGCGCTTTCAATAAGCACGGCGCCGAACTCCGCCGGAATGTCTGCCACCGGGTCCTTGGTGTGGGACGAAGTGTCGTGGGTCAGGGCGGGGGCGAGCGCGTATGCTTAAGTCGAAGTCATTCCTATGCATCGATTTCGGGGCTGGAAGCCTCAAGATCGGCGAGTTCGAGCCTACCGTGGGCGGGGGGGTTCGCATGGTACGCTTCGGCGTTCGTGCCTTGGGACTTGCAGGAGCCCAGGACGCCGCGCGGGACAATCTCTTCAAGAAAACCTTGGGCGAGTTGCTGGCGGAGGGCGGCTTCGCTTCCAGGCAGGCCAACCTCTCCCCGGGCGGCTCCGGCATCATCAGCCGGTTCGTCAAGCTTCCCCAGGTGGACTCCGCCAAGGCCGCCCAAATCATCGAGTACGAGGCCAGGCAGAACCTTCCCTTCCCCCTCGCCGAGGCCTCATGGGACTTCCAGGTGGTCGCCAACCCCGGGTCGGCCGAGCAGGAAGCCCTCATTGTCGCCATCAAGTCCGAGGCCGTTGAGAAATTGTTCGCCTTGGGCGAGGCGAACGGGCTCAAGACCGACGTCGTGGACGCGCCCATGGCGGCGCTTTGCAATGCCTTCCGGTTCAATTACGGCGACCAAGACGGCTGCAACCTCCTCATCGACATCGGCGCCAAGAGCAGCAACGTGATCCTCGTCGAGGGCAACCGTTTCTACGCCCGCAGCGTGCCCGTGGGATCCAATGCGATCACCCAGGAATTTGCCGCCGAATCCAAGTTGCCGCCCGCCGAGGCGGAGAAAATCAAGATCGCCGAGGGCTTCGTCAGCTTGGGGGGCGCCTATGAGGAACCGGACAACCCGCGCGTCGCCGCCGTCTCCAAGGTCGCGCGCAACGTGCTCACGCGCTTGCACTTGCAGGTGAACCAGACCGTCCAGTTCTACCGCACGCAACAGGCGGGCGGCGCTCCCGTGCGGGTCTTCCTCTCCGGCGGCGGCGCCATGCTTCCTTACTCGGCCGAGTTCTTCGCCGAGAAGCTCAACCTGCCCGTCGAGGTCTTCAACCCGTTCCGCAACAGTGCCATCGAGATTGACCCCTCCGTCGATGTCGCCGCCCTCGAAAAGGTAGCCCAATCGTTCGGGGAAGTCGTCGGCCTTGCCTTGCGCAACGTCGCCCAGTGCCCCGTGGAGCTTAACCTCATGCCGCGGTCGGCCCGCGCCCGGCAGGAGTTCAACAGCAAGAAGCCTTACCTGTTGGCCGCCGCGTACGCCATGGTTGCCGGCATCTTCGCCTACGGTTGGTTCAACGAACGCGTCGAGGGCGCCCGCCGCGGCGGCCTGGAGGAGATCGGCAAGAAGGTCCAGCCCCTCAGCCAAAAGGCCGAGCGCCTGCAACGGGAGGAGGCCGCGCTCAAGCAAGCCCATGACGAGACGGGCCAGCTCGTCGCATGGCTTGAGGAACGCACGTACTGGGCGGACATCCTCGCCGAGTTCCGCCGCGTCCTGCTTTCCGCCGAGGAAGCCCAGCGCCAGAAGCTCAACGCCGCCCCCGGCACCGTGGGCGTCTGGATCGATACCCTCATCACGACCGAGCCCACCCAGCCGGCGGCCCAACAGGCGCAGGAAGAGTCCTCCACGCCGTCCCTCTACAAGATGGATCCCGCGCTCCTCAAGCGGTACGGCCTGCTCCCGCGCACCGGGGGCGCCGGGGGCGAGGGCGGGGAGGGCGGCGGGGACGCAGCCGACGGCGGCGCCAAAAAACCCAAGGCCTCCAACTCCACCAACGAGATCGCCACCGTCTCCATGACCTTCCGGGCCGTCAACCTTTCCAAGGTCAAGACCGGAGCCAACAACGAGCTCGTCTTCGAGGTCCAAAACCAGCTCAAGGCCAGCCCGCTCTTCGACGCCAACGAGACCCGCTTCGACGGCAACCTAAACGAGGAGGAAACCACCTTCTCCTTCCCCATCAAGGTCAAGCTCAAGCGCCCCATCAAGCTCCTCTGATATGCCTTGGATCAAGCGCAACGTCCCGTTCGTCGTCGGCCTCGCCGTCGCCATCGCCCTCCTCGGCGCGGGCGTGTTCTACCTGCTGGGCAAGGTCGCCGCCGCCAACGCCGCTCGCGAGGAGCTCGCCTCCGAGAACGCCAAGCTCACCGAGCTGGTGGATCGCAAGCCCGCCGCGCCCACCGAGGACAACATCAAGGCCGCAGGCGCCCAGCAGGAGCAGCTCAAGGAGTTCAAGGCCTCCGTTCGTCCCCTCTTCAAGGTCACCCCGCTCCCGGAGGCCCTGGATGACGCCGCCTTCAAGAACCTCCTCGACCGCACCGTCGATTCCCTCGAAAAGCTCGCCGACCGCAATGGCGTCAAGCTTCCCAAGCCCGCCGAGGGCAAGTTTGCCTTCACCTTCGAGGGCCAGAAAAAGCAGCTCGAGTTCACCGCCAAGTCCCTCCCCCTCCTCACCGTCCAGCTCCTCGACATCCAGGACATCTGCCATGTCCTCTTCAACGCCAAGATCCATAACCTTGAGGCCATCCGCCGCGTGTCCGTTGGCACCAACGACGTCAATCCCCCGGCCAACTACCTCGCCAAAAAACAATCCACCAACAGCGTCACGGGCGCTGCCATCCAGCCCTACGAGGTCATCTTCCATTGCTTCAGCGCCGAGCTCGGCTCCGTCCTCGCGGGTCTCGTCAACGCCGACCCGGTCCTCGTGGTCAAGTCCATCAATGTCGAACGCGGATCAACCGACGGGACCTCGACGGCCGCTGCATCCCCCATGGGCATGAACCCCTCCTTGGCCTCCCGCTATGGCATGCCCCCCGGCATGGCCAACCGCTATGGCATGGGAGCCGCCGCCGCCGTCGCGTCTGGCCCGAAGCCCGGCGAGGCGCCCCTCGATGACAAGCCGATCCGCGTCACCCTCAACATCGACGTCGTCAAGTTGCCTCCCGAAGCCGCCAAGGCCGCCCTGAGCAAGCCCGGCAGGAAAGGCTGACCTGCCACCCCGACCTCATCCGAGCACGCCCCCCCAACATGGACTTCATCAAGAAACACTACGAGAAGGTCATCCTGAGCGTCGTGCTGCTGGCCGTCGCCGTCGTGGTGTTCTTGCTCACCGTCGAGGTCGGCGCCGTCAAGGCCGAGCTCGCGGAGCAACTCGAGCAAAAAACCGTCAGGAAGGGCACCCCAGTCGCCGCACTCGACCTCTCCACCCAGAAACTCGTGGTCGCCCGGTCTTCCCAGCCCCTCAAGCTGTCCTTGGATGGCCCTCACAACACGTTCAACCCCGGCACATGGGAAAAGGCCGGAGACGTCCTCCGTCGCAAGCAAGGCAAGGCCGGCCTCGCGGGACTCGCCATCACCCGCATCATCCCCCTGAACCTCGTCATTACCTACCGCGGGCCGGTCGGCGTCGCCGAAAATCCCCGCTACCAGTTCGCCGTGGCCCGCGAATTCGAGAAGGCCCCCACCAAGCGCCAGCCCGTCATCGCCTCCCTGACCGCAGGCTCCAAGGACGCTGTCCTTAGCCTCCTCGAAGTTCGAGGCCCCAAGGAGGACCCCACCGAGCTCGTCTGCGAGCTCGTCGAAACCCGCGAACGCTTCACGTTGTCTCGTGCCAAGGATTTCCGGAAACCCCTCGGCTATGCGGCCGACCTGAGGGGCGACGGACGCGACTACCTCGCACGGCGCGTCGATGATGTGCTCCAGCTGGGCGGCACCACCTACAAGGTTGTTGCCATCGCGAAAGACGAACTTGTAGTCTCGGCCCCGAATCAAGTGCGCACACGTTTCCCCGTCGCTTCAGCTCCTTAGTCTAGTCGCAGCCACAGACTTCATCCTTTCCAAGCCCCCCTCCCGTCGTCCTTCCATCTCCAAGCCTTTCAGTTTCAAACGTGAACATCCCCATGACCAACGCGTCTCGTCTCCTTAGCGTCGCCCTCGTGTGCGCCTCCGCCAACGGGTTGTTGAGCCAGTCCCCAACCCAGGTCGCCGAGGAGGTCGCCATCAAGCGCCAGGAAAAGACCATCCTCCTTCGCAAGAGCCTCGAAACCGCCCAGCGCCTTGAAAAGGAGAAGGACCTCCCCGGTGCCGCACGCGTCTATGAGCAGGCATGGACCCTCGTCGAGGAACTCGGAACGTCCGCCGAGGCCGAGCGCAAGCAAGCCACCGCCGGCTTCACCTCCCTTTACCTCCGCCTCGCCAACGACTCCATCAAGGCCGGCGACTTCAAGGAGGCCGACGGCCGCCTCAAGCGCGTCCTGTCCGTCGATCCCAACCACACCCTTGCCAAGCAGATCAAGCGCGACAACGACAAGCGCCTCGAGGAACTCAAGGGTCGCGCCCCGTCCGACGCCGCCTTGGCCGTCGTTCCCGAGCGCCAAAAGGAGTTGATCGACGCCGGCGTCCATGAGCATAACGGCCAGCTCTACTTCGAGCTCGGCAAGTTCGACGAGGCCGTCTCCGAACTCGAGGCCGCCCTCAAGCTCAATCCTGAAAGCCGCGCCGCCCACCATTACCTTGCCCTCATCGACGAGCGCAGGTACGCCCAGGCCGCCCGCCGTCGCGAGCTCACCGCCAAGGATCGCATCGTCGAGGTCGAATACGGCTGGGAAGCCCACACCTCCAAGCTACCCGAGGCCAATCCCTTCGCTAAGACCAACACCATTTACACCGGCCGCGGGCGCCAGATGATCGCGCACAAGCTCGATCGCATCCGCCTCAACGAGCTCAAGATCGAGGGCCTTCCCCTCGGCGAGGTCGTCAAGAACCTCGAGGAACAGGCCCGTCTCCGCGACCCGGACCGCAAGGGCCTCAACTTCATCATCTCTTCCTCCGTGGACATCCCCCAGCAGGCCCAGCAACTGCCCCAGGTGGATGCCCAAGGAAACCCCATTCCCGTTCCACCCGTGGAACCGGTCGATGTTTCCCAAATCAATGTCCGCCTGATGCCAGGACTTCGGGATGTCCGCTTGGCGGATGCGCTCGACGCCATCACCAAGGTCGCGGACAGGCCCATCAAGTACTCCATCGAGGACTACGCGATCGTCTTTACCCAGCGTACCCCTCAGGCCGACCTCCTCTTCACCCGGCGCTTCCGCGTCAACCCGAACACGTTCTATCAAGGCTTGGAGTCCGTCATCGGCCTGCCCTTGCCCATTGATGGCGGTTCCGGCGGCGGCGGCGGGGCCGGCGGCGGCGGTGGTGGTGGCATGGGCGGCGGCGGCATGGGCGGCGGCGGCATGGGAGGTGGCATGATGGGCGGCGGCCTGTTCACCATCCCCTACGTCGAGGTCACCATGGGCGGCGGCATGGGCGGCGGCATGGGCGGCGGCATGGGCGGCGGCATGGGCGGTGGCATGATGGGTG
>CAIYFP010000472.1 GCA_903925515.1 uncultured Verrucomicrobiota bacterium | reverse complement strand
TGCCCCGGGGCTTCGTTGTTCGTCCGTCCCAGACCGCTGCGGGTAGGCTCCGTCCTCACGCCTTGCCCCGGGGCATTCTTGGAGCAACCCAACACCAGCCATTTGTGAGACACGACACTAGCGGCCCAAGGCGGCCGCCATCCCAGCGAATGCCGCGGCCGACGCGCCCCGATGCGACGTTCTGCCTTGCGGGTCCCAACGATTTCCCCAGTCCCATGGCCCATGACGTTCCCATCCATCGACGTCGTCAATGCCAGGAAACCGGCTCGAAAAAGGCCTTCAGGCTCTCGTGGTCGTCAACCCATGTCGCCCGGGAAACCTCCTCCGGACATGCAAGGCTAAAGGTTTGCCGCAGGCGACGCCCCACCCCAAACCGGACATGCCTTGAGTCGGATGACCATGCAAGCGACACATCCTTGTAGAACGACTCCTTCCATGGCCTGAGCAGCGGCTTGACCCATTCCTGGATCCGGACCACGGGACTTCCCGTCGCCATGTCGTGCACCACGAACAGGTACACGTGACGCCACAGCGGAAATCGGGTCGGCCTTCGATATTCGATGAGGCTGGCCTCGTGCCGCTGGTCGGGCGATGCACGACGCATCCCAAGGCCGATCAGGGCGCCCCGGCGACGCAGGAGGCGATAATCCATGTCCAACATGAACAACTCCACGTCCCGGGCCGAAGGCTGCCCACCCTTGAACCCGTCGCGAAACCGCCGGAAATCCCGCGCCTCACGCAGCAAGCCTTGCTGGAGCACCGGGAACTCCATGACGGCCTCGATGACCTGCTCGCGCAATCCGGGGCGGGTCAAGTCCTGCAAGGTCCCGTCCTCGCCAAACAGGATGCCCTGCATGCGCGCCGCGGCGGGCGCGTCGGCCACCGTGCCCATCAGCCAGACCCAACGCATGGGCAGGCAATGGCCCAGATATTCGCCCACCACCCGGGCATCCGATGGCTCCTGAATCTGCGATCCATGGTCATTCATAATGCGCTTTGATCTCGATGAGATCCCCCCTTATGACGTCGCGCCAGCCCGGCCAATCACCAGCCAGCCTGCGACACACACCAACCCGCTCAACGCCGCATCGTCCTGCCCTCGCATCTCCTCGCTCATGCCGATGTTCTCCCTTCCTTCCATGACGCGCCGCGCCCGACCCTGCCGCCGACGCGAACCCGCGTTGTCCCTGCAGAGAAGCGCAAGACCCGGCCAAATCTTACACACAAATTCGTCCAACCTCCCCAAGCGGTTGCCTTTCAGGGCCCGCCGCTCGCCATGCAAACCAACCCCGGCGCCCCGGCATGCAAGATGGGCAACGGCCCCCGGCTTTAGGCCGTTTGCTCCACGCGCGCTAGGATGTTTCGATGTCCTCCATGGATTGCAGCGGGGTGGTCGGCAATGGAAATCCAATTTCTGAGGCACGCCATGGACTCCAACAGGGGACGGCTTGCATGACCCAGAAGCGCCAACGGCGCGCCCCACGCCAGCCCGGGGCAACGCCCCGGGTTGGCATCATCATGGCACATCCAAGCCCCGAAAGGGGCGGACCCAACCATGGTTTATGCCCATGGCATCGGGTAGGCACGCCCCTCCATGGCTGTTGCTGTTCGGGCTCCGGAACCCGGGGTCTCACCCCGGACCGGCATGAGCCTGTTCCCTTGGCGCGCCGAGACGCCGGACCGATACCTTCAGGCACCATGCCATCGACAAAACCATGGACCCTGCCGAAAACGGGGTGCCATCCACCGAAAGCGTTGAAGAAGAAGCGGTGCCCTTGAACGGTCGCTATCCCGTGTCCGCCCAGCCATGGGCGGCCCACGAAACCACCAAGCCCACGTTCACGAACCACAGCCCGAGCCCGCCCCCTTTTTCGCGCGGCGCCCTTTGGCTTTGTTTCCTCAAGGGGCTTCCCGCCATTCCCAGGTGACCGTGGCGGTGCCGGCCTCATAATCGGGGACGATATGGATGTTGATGGCGAGGTCGTCGGGTCCGATCACAAGGCTTTTGACGTAGTCACCTACCTTGTTGATGTCCATTTCAGCAGTTTGCATGTTCGTTTTAGGCATTGGATCTAAGGTTGTTGCTAGGGATTGACGCCCTTGAGGAATTGCTCCCTCAGCTCGACGTTTCCGCGCCCGTAGATGAAGTCATGCACCCTGACGCCCGGTTGATTGGCCTTGAGCCATGTCGCGATCTGAGTGCGTCTCCTTTTCTCCTCATTCACGCTTCCGGACGTGGCCAGCCATTCCTGCACCTTCTCGGATGCCTCGTCCGTCGCGATGTGGGCAGACATGGCCGCAAACTCCCGTGAAACAGCGCGCCGGACATCTGCCGTCAGGGCCGCCTTGCCAGTGGCAAAGACCTGGCGCACGACGATCCCGCCTTCGAGCGCGGCGGTCGTCGGGGCAAGGCTGCCCGACTCAAACTCGTATTCCGAGTACACCGGATAGGCCTGCTTGAGGACCGGGCCGGGCTCCTTGTCGGTGCGGGGCGCCGCCATCGGCATGATGACGCCCTCGAACCGGTCGTATCCTGCCCGGGCTCCCTGCCTGCCGCCGTCGGCGGCATTGACCTCGACTCCCACCTGCGTGGCCGTGGTGAACACCACCGCCGGACCGGCGCAGCCAACGAGCAGCAGCATGGGCATCAACCCACACAGAATCCGGGGCATTGGATTGTTGTTCTTCATGGTCTTGTTCCTCTTCATGGGGTTCGTGGGTAATACCTCACTTGTCGATGTCTTCCGCAGCCACGCCCGTGGCAAACCGCTGCTTCACGTGGAGACCCTTGAACCACTTGTTGGTCACCGCCACCGACGCGAAGACCGACGGCATCGCCGGCGCGCCATCCTGACCCGGCATGGGATCAACCGGGATGATCGCGCCCTCGAAGCGCTTGTATCCGAACATCAGCGAGCTCGGGTTGCCGTCGATCGCCGTCACGTCAAGGCCGACCTTGGTGAAGGTCGTGAACACAAGGCTGCGCTGGGCGCAGCCCGTCATGACCACCGCCAGCCCGAGCATGGGCAGGCATTGCTTTGTCTTCATGGATTTTGTTTCGTGTTTGGTTTCGGGGTTTCGTCGTCGAACACGGGCAAGGCGCCCGGCCCGACCGAAAGCTGAAATCGTCCGCTCGCATGGCGCGGCACGAACGTGGTCACCCCATGGCCCAATCCAAGGTCCAGTCCCACGTGGCGCGGATTCATGCCAAGGCCCGCCCCGACGTACTGCACCGCCAGCACCGTCGGGACCTCGTGGTCCACCCCGACCGGCGGCCGACGCCAATAGAACCACCCGGCCCGATGCACTCCCGCCAAGTTGCTCCATGCATAGCCCATGGGTGGAATCCATCGGCCCGTTCTGTCTTGCGAAACAGCCCCCGGCGACCGGTCTTGCTCGCCCGGGGGCGAAGGATTGGCAACGGCGAGACGAGACTACCCCACGTTCAATCCATCGTTTGCCGTGCCGACCCGCACGTCGAGGCCCGGCACCATGGTGACGACCGACCGGGAATCCGGGGACGTGATGGCGTAACCGCACGTGGCAAAACGGCCGCCACCACCCACCGGCAAGCTGCAAGACAACCCCGGCATCAAGGCGATCAACGCCAGCACCATCCTCGCCCGGCTCCCGCCGTGCCCCTCCGCCCGCCACGCGCGAAACCCATGCCCACGCACGCCCCATGCCGCCGGGCAACCCGGCCGCGACCGCAGCTCCCGGCCGTCATCGGACATCATCTGGTCCCCTCCTCACTCCCTTCACAACGAACGCACCTCGACAAATCTTTCACCGAAAATGACCGAGCGCCGCCTTCTTGGCTGGATCGAATCCCGACACGCCCGCATGGCAAGCTGATGCGACGACGCAACTGGCTGCACTTGAAACAGAAAGTTGGGGGGACGGGCGGCGAAGCCGTTCACTCGGATGGGGAGCTGTCGTCGTCTGGAGGCGTAGCCCTACGAGTACCTGTGCGACATCGTGTCCCGCTTGGGACGGGATCCATCGAAAGACATTGGGGACCTGACGTCCCGGGGCTGGCGAGACGCGCGAGCCATGGCCGCCGGGGCCGCAGTCCCGCCCGACTGGACCGGGCGTCAGCCCACCCGGGGATGCCGTCGGCTGCCGCCTCGGTTCATCCAGCGCAACGAATCGGCACACCCATACCCGGCCGAGAGCTTAGCCGGGACGATTCAGTTGGGAGGGAAGTGATTGCGAAGCAGATGCTTGCGCAAGCCGAGGAGTGAGCGAGGCGCGGGCCGGTACGAGGCCTGTAACGAGCGAAGGACGAAGCTCTTGCGAAAGAAGATCAAGCAAGCACGAACGATCCAAATGCATCGTTACGGCTAAGACCGTAAATGTGGCCACCTCACATGCCCCAACCAAACCTAATTGTGGTTTGTTGATTCTGCTGCAAAACCCCCTGTTTTTGGAATCGAATCGCCGACGCCTTGAGGCGTTCAAATCGGTAACGAAACCTTTTTGCTTATGGGGCGCTTTGATTTTCGTGGAAGGTGATTTGATGGGGTGAAAACGGCCTGGAATGGGTTTTGCAGCAGGGCCAACCCCTGGTGACGGAGGGCGGGGAGGTGCGGCAGCATCATGCAGGGGCAAACTACATCTCCCACAGCTTTGCCAGTGGCACGGCAAGAAAACGTGGATCACCCAGCGTGATCAAATGGGATCCGGCGTGGATCAGGACGCCGCCCGCGAAATCGTCACCGCACTGCGCCGCAAGGCGGCGCAGGCCGGACATGTCGGCATGGCTCGGCGTTGCGGTGGCCTTCACTTCCACACCCCAGGTGCGCCGTCCGCGAGTGATGACGAAATCCACCTCCACCTGGTCCTTGTCCCGGTAATGCCAGAAATTCAGGTCGGGATCCGTCCAGCCAGCCTGGGCCGTCAGTTGCTGGAGGACGAAGGTTTCCAGCAGGTGGCCGAAGCGGTCCCGTTGGTCATGCCAGTCCTCGACGGCCAGGTTCGCGAGGGTGGCGGCGAGGCCACTGTCCACGAAGTGCAGCTTGGGTGTCTTGATGAGCCGCTTGGAAGCGTGGCGATGCCAAGGCTGGAGGCGGCGCACCAAGTAGAGCCGTTCGCAGGCGGCGAGATGGTTCTCCACGGTGTCCCGCTGCATGTCGAGTTCGTTGCTCAGGGTTGAAACATTCAACAGCTCGCCCGTTCGCAGCGCCAGCAACGAGAGCAACCGGGTGAGATCGCGCGGCCGCCTGACGCGGGCCACGTCGCTCACGTCACGCTCGAGCAGCGCGCGCACGTAGTCGCGGTGCCATGCGCGCGCGCGAGCGGGACTGCGGGTTGCCGGCTCGGGAAATCCACCCGCAATCACGCGCGCGGCAAGGGCCAGGGCGGACGGTGGCTCGGGCGATGCAGCCAAGGCAGGCTTCAGACGGCCAGCAATCAAGGCCGAAAGAAAGTCCCCGGGGGCACGCTCCTGCTCCGACGCGGTCAATGGTTGCAGCTCAACGATCGCCATGCGCCCGGCAAGCGATTCCCCAAGCCGGGGAAGCAGCAGCAGGTTGGCAGAACCGGTGAGAAGAAAACGACCAGGCCTGCGGTTCCGATCCACGGAAAGCTTGAGCGCTCGAAGCAGCTCGGGTGCACGCTGGATCTCGTCGAGGATCACCGGGTCGGGCAATGCCGCCAGAAATCCATTGGGATCGGACCGGGCAAGGGTCAGGGCGTCCTCGTCATCGAAGGTCACGTAGCCATAATCCGCGACGAGCGTCCGGGCGAGTGTCGTCTTGCCGCACTGACGCGGACCCAGCAGGCACACCACGGGAGTGTCTGCCAGCGCAGCGCGTACGGCCGGCGCGAGTCCGCGAGGGAGAAGCCTGGCGTCCATCTGGGAGCCAGTGAACCGTCCAGATGCTGCCTAGGCAAGCGTCCAATTGCTGGTTACGCGACCGTCCAATTGCTGGTTTCGTGACGCCAAATAGGCTGGAAATCGAACGCATGCCGGGTCTGGCGGACGGTTGAAATTGTCCCGATTCGACCCCATGGCCCCTGCGGCTGGACAAGGCCTGTGGGCCGACGGGACATCCAAGCCATGGGCAGGCGAGTGGCAAGGCATGGGACCTTGCCTCATCGGTGTCGCCGCATGTCATCCGTGGGACATCCTCGAAGCCAACCCCCATGGATCCCGGTCTGACATCGAGGTGACCTTTCGACGTTCATGCGGGCGTTTGAGCCATGGGGGCACCATGGTTGGGATAGGGAGGGCCTTGGAATCTTGGGGGCGGTGCCTCGGATCTGGGAATGGCGGTCGGGCGGGGCATGGCAGGTCATGGGATGAAACGGATGGCATCCCTCATGCCTAACACGGGGCCATCGAATCCGGGAACCATGGGGTTGGGCGAACGCTTACCTCGAAAGGGACCCACGCTGCGGAACCCCCAAGCCAAATGGACCCATCCGTCTCAAGCCCCTGCCTTCATGCCAAAATGTTGAATGTTTAGATGTGACTCCGTTGCCTGACCATTCCTCATGCTATCAACCCATGCCTCAATGCCCGCCCCTTGCCGAGTCCTTTCATCCAGGGCCGCCCTTCCAAAAAGGCCTGCACGAAAACCCATGCCCCGGGACCACCCGATCCAATCCCTTCAC
>CAIYFP010000471.1 GCA_903925515.1 uncultured Verrucomicrobiota bacterium | reverse complement strand
CCGCAACCGAGACATGGTTCAACCCGTCGCTTCGCATCAACCTCCCCACCCCGGTCCTCGTCGGCCGCCACCTCTATGGCGTGGGCGCCAGCAAGGACTTCGTCTGCATCGATTCCTCCAGCGGCGGCGTCGCATGGTCCGTGAAAGGCTACGGCGAGGTCGCCAACATCGTGGCCGACCCCGCCCGGCTCCTCGTCCTGTGCGACACCGGCGAGGTTCGCCTGCTCGAGGCCGACCCCACGCGGCACCGCGAGTCGGGTCGCTTCCAAGCCTGCGGCAAGACCTACAGCCATCCCGCATGGGCCGACGGCGTCCTGTTCGTGCGAGACCCCGCCACCCTCTCGGCATGGCGCCTCGCCCCGGCCCCCGCCATGCGCTCCCCATGAGGCCCATCCTCTTCCAGTTGGGCGGCTTCTCCCTCCACACCTTCGGCGTGCTGGTCGCCCTCGGCTTCGTGTCGGGAATCTGGATCGCCTCGCGCTGCGCAAGGAGGACCGGCATCGACCCCGCCGCCATCCAGGACTTTGTCATCCCATGGATCCTCGTGGGTGGCCTCGTGGGGGCGCGCATCCTCTACGTCGTCTCCTACTGGGACGAAAGCTTCGCGGGCCGCCCCTTCGCCGAGGTCTTCCAGGTCTGGAATGGCGGGCTCGTCTTCTACGGCGGCCTTGCCGGCGCCATCATGGTCGCCCTCTGGCGCATCCAATCACGCGGCCTCCCCATCTGGGCCACCGCCGACTGCCTCGCCCCCGGCATCGCCCTCGGCCATGTCTTCGGAAGGCTCGGCTGCTTCCTCAACGGATGCTGTCACGGCCGCACGTCCGACGTCCCATGGGCGGTCCGCTTTCCCAAGGGCACGATACCGGGGGACGCCGCCGTTCATCCCGCCCAGCTTTACGAGGCCACGCTCAACCTCGCCTTGTGCGCCTTCCTCGCATGGCTGCATCGCAGGCGCCGCTTCGATGGCATGGTTTTCGCCGCCTACCTCGTCCTCTACGCCTGCATCCGCGTTGTCACCGAGTGGTTCCGGGGCGACTACGGCTACCGTTCCAACCCCCTCGGCGGCGTGTTCACGCCCGGCACCTCCGCCAGCCTTGCCCCCATGGTCGCGGGCATCGCCCTGTGGTTCGTGTTGCGCCATCGCGCGCCATCGCGCCCCAACGCCCCCGCCTCCACCCACGCCTCGCCCCCGCAAACTCCGGATGCCCGCTAGCACCGAGCCCGCATGTCCCAGCCCGACACCATGGTTCTCGAACGGACGTTGCCCAAGGAACGCCTCGACCGGCACCTCGCGTCGCTCGTCCCGGGAGTGTCCCGCGCCGCCATCCAACGGCTCATCATGGAGGGACGCATCAAGGTCAACGGCACCTTGGCCAAGCCCACCAAGGCACCCCATGCCGGCGACGTCGTCACCTTCTTCTGGCCCGCGCCCAAGCCCGCCGAGGCCCAGCCCCAGGACATCCCGCTCGAAGTCCTGCACGAGGACGCCGACATCATCGTCCTCAACAAGCCCGCCGAGCTCGTCGTTCATCCCTCGGCCGGC
This sequence comes from uncultured Verrucomicrobiota bacterium, assembly GCA_903925515.1. Taxonomy (GTDB): domain Bacteria; phylum Verrucomicrobiota; class Verrucomicrobiia; order Limisphaerales; family UBA9464; genus UBA6176. The sequence goes on along the minus strand of CAIYFP010000471.1, from coordinate 7,040 downwards.
CATGACGACGGCACCATGGTCAACGCCCTGCTCCACCACTGCGCCGGCGAGCTCAGCGGCGTCGGCGGCGTCGAGCGCCCGGGGATCGTCCATCGACTCGACCTCGGCACCTCCGGCTGCATGGTCGTCGCCAAGAACGACCGCGCCCATGTCTCCCTCAACGAGCAGTTCCAGACCCGGCGCGTCGAGAAGTTCTACCAGTGCATCGTCTGCGGCGTCATCGATCCCCCCAACGGCGAGATCGACGCCCCGCTCGCACGCCACCCCACCCATCGCAAGCGCGTCGCCGTCGTCCCCGGCGGCCGCAGTGCCCGCACCTCATGGCGACGCCTCGAACGCTTCACCGGCGCCGCCTTCGTCGAGGCCCAACTCCACACGGGCCGAACCCACCAGATCCGCGTCCATTTCCAGCACATTGGCTTCCCCGTCTTCGGCGACGTCATCTATGGCAAGAACGCCACCGCGAGGTTGTCCGAGGCGACGGGGCTGGCTCCCGCCCGCCAGTTGCTTCATGCACGCCGCCTCGTCCTCCATCACCCGCGCACATGGCGCCTCTGCGAGTTCAACGCCCCGCTCCCCGCCGACTTTCGCGACGCCCTCGCTCGCCTGCGCGAGATCGAGGCCGACCCGCCCTGACCACCCAGGACCTTGGCCAACGCGCTGACTTGGGGCTTGATGCGGGGCGCGCCCTGCTTGGACCTTCGGCGCACCACATGAAGCCAGAACCGCACGCGCCCGCCGACAGGGTGCATTCCGAGGAGTTCCTTTCCGGCCTGAAACGGAGGCAGCTGGCCTTGTCCACGGGCTGCTCCATGGCATTCCTCGCCGTGTTGCTCGCCATGCCCGCCCTCAATTACTGGGCTCCCGACTGGATGGCCCGGGATGTCGGCGGGTTCACCCTTTCATGGCTCGTGCTGGGCGTCTTGTTCTTCCCCTTCGTCTGGGTGATCGCCTGGGTGTTCATCCGCCGCTCCATCCGGCTGGAGCAATCCGAGGTCGCCTCCGCACGCTCCGGAAGGGAGGCCCGCCCGTGATCCCGGCAACCTTCACGGGCATGACACCCATGCTCGCCGCCGTGGACCCATGGATCCTCGGGTGGTCCCTGCTCACCGTCCTCGTCACCCTCGCCCTAGGCTACTGGGCCGCCAGCAAGGCACGCACCGCGTCGGACTTCTTCGTCGCAGGCCGCGGCGTCTCCGTCGGGTGGAACGCCTCCGCCATCTCCGGCGAATACCTTTCCGCCGCCTCGTTCATGGGCGTGGCCGGGATGGTCATGTCCAGCGGCTACGACGCGCTCTGGTACCCGGTATGCTATGCATGCGGGTACCTGTTCCTGCTGCTGTTCATCGCGGGGCCGCTCCGGAGGTTCGGCGCCTACACCATCCCGGACTTCGCCGAGGGCCGCTACGACTCGCCCCTGTTCCGCAAGATCGCCGTGCTGTTCGTCCTGTTCATCGGGTTCTTCTACACCATGCCCCAGATGAAGGGCGCCGGCACCACCCTCGCCTACATCTTCCAGGAAGTGGACCTGCGGGGCGGTTGGCTCGAGCTCCTCGCGCCGCGCTCCCCGGCCGGGGAAGCCCTCAAGGGGATTCCATACTGGGCGGGCGTCGTCGTCGTCGGGGCCGTCATCACCGTCAACGTCGCCCTCGGCGGCATGAAGGGCATCACCCTAGTCCAGGCCTTCCAATACTGGCTCAAGCTCTTCGCCATCTCCCTGCCCGTGTTCGTCCTCCTCGCCGTGCATGGCGGCTACGGCAAGCAACTCGCCACAACCCACTCCCTCGGCGTCGCCAATCCCGGCACCCCAAACGCCGCGCCCGCCCGGCCCGCGACCTCCTCCCCAATCGTCCTCCCGGCCAAGGCCCCCGCAGACCCGGCGTGGCGCCATCCCTTCGGCCCCCTCACCACCAAGGCCGCCACCGCCGCCAACCTCTCCCCGCAGGAAGCCAGGCCCTACGCCCTCCTCTACACCTACTCCCTCATCATCGCCGTCGTGTGCGGCACCGCCGGCCTCCCCCACATCCTCGTCCGCTTCTACACCAACCCCGACGGCGTCGCCGCCAAACGCACCACCATGTGGGTCATGATCCTCATCGGCGTCTTCTACCTGTTCCCCCCAGTCTTCGGAGCCCTCGGCCGAAACCTCATGCCAGCCCTCTACGACGGCGTGGGCGTGCGCGGCACCGACAAGGTGGTTCTCGAAGTGCCGCGCGTCCTCGGGGGCAACGCCGGCTCCATCCTCTCCGGCATCGCCTGCGCCGGGGCCTTCGCCGCCTTCATGTCCACCTTCTCGGGACTCCTCGTCTCCATGACCGGCGCCCTCGCCCATGACGTGTACGGCCGCATGCTCCGGCCCGACTCCTCCGCCACCGAACGCATGCGCATGTTCAAGGCCTGCGCCTTCGTCGTCGGCGGCGTCGCCACCGTCCTCGGATGCTTCGTCGAGCCCATGGAGATCAACTTCATGGTCGGCCAAGCGTTCGCCATCGCCGCCGCCAGTTACTTCCCCCTTCTATTCATGTCCGTCTGGTGGCGCGGCATGACCATGGCGGGCGCCGCCACCGGGATGCTCGCCGGGGGCGCCTGCTCGCTCGCAGCCGTCTCCCTCACCAGCCTGTCCGCGTTCGTTGGCAAGCCGTGGTTCCCCCAAGCCCTTAACCTCAACCCGTTCTGGGCCACCCACCCCCTCCTTCGCATCCTGTGCGAGCAACCCGCCGTCTGGTGCGTCCCGCTCGCCATCGCCCTCATGCTCCTCGTCTCATGGGCCACCCGCTCCCACGTGCCCCAGGACATCCGCATGAAGATGCTCGTGCTCCATGCCCCCGAGGCCCTCGGCCTCAAGCAGGAATACGTCCGCGAACACGAGGGACACTAGGCCCCCATCCCATGAATCACGCCGGCGCCTACGCCCTCCATGCATGGCTCCTCTCCCATCCGTTCCCGACGCCGTGGGGCGAGGTCGTCGTCCGCGCCATCCATGGTGGCCATGAAGTCCGGCACGTCGCCGACTCCCAACGCGACGACGGCTCCCTCCTCCTGCTCCAACCCCGCGCCCTCCTTGAATGGGCCGACACTACCGCCCAAGGCGCGTTCCGCCCCCTCAAGTCCGCCCCAACCCTCCGCAGCGGATGGCGCTGCATCGCCACCAACCAGGACGACCTCGCTCTCGCCCTCGAAGGCCTTTACCCCGGCGCCCTCGGGGACTGGTGGGCATGGCAGCAAGGCTCCGCCACGCCCACCTCGTTCCAGGACTTCATGGGCCGCCAGGCCGGCATCTACCGCAACATCCGCAACCTCCCCGCCGCCGATGCAGACTCGGTCACGCGCGCCTGTTGCTCGACCGGCTCCTGCCTGAAAACCCGACTGTGGCCAGTCCTCAACACGGCGGACGCCTCACACCCCCCCGACTCCAGCACCGCACCGCCGCGGCCCGGAATCCCCTGCTGGGAACCCTGCGCCCTCCTCATGGACATGGCCCGCACCGCCGCGCGCCTCGCGTCCGTTCCATCCGTCGCCCTCAACCTCCCACCCGACGACCTCCCCGTCCTCATGGCCGCCCTCACGGCCGCCTCCTCCCTGCCCGCGTCCCCCGACGTCCGCGATGCCGAACTCTCCAACCCGGCTAATCCGCGGAGAATGAGATTGCTTCTCGAACGTCTGCGGCGGGAACTTTGCACGCCGCAGTCGTCCTCCCCCTCTTGAGCCGTTTTCATGGCCCAAACCCGGGCGCCACGACCGCATCAAAGATAATAAAATGAGCTTCAAGACTCTGGCCCTCCTCGCCGCCCTCGCCATCCTCGCCCCAGCCACGTCCCAGACTGCGTACGCCCAGGGCGACACGCCTGCACCTCCCTCCGCCAAGACGCTCCCCGACGACGCCGAGGCCGCATGGAAGGAGGTCACCAAGGCCACCACCCCGCCCCCGCCGCCAGCCGAATGGAACCAAAAACAGCCCGGCGAAGACGACCTCAAGAAGTGGAGAGGCACCATGGCCAAGGCCGCCGGCGTCGCCGCGGACAAGGCCCGCGAGTTCTACGAGCGCTTCCCCAAGCACGAGCGCGCCGGCGAGGCCAAGGACACCGAACGCCGCATGCTCTCCGCCGCCGTCAACCTCGGCGACGCCTCCCGCGAGGCCGCCCTCAAGGCGGCCGGCGGCTCCGCCCAAGGCGCTGCCCCGAAGCTTGAGCCCGTCCAGCAGAAGCTCCAGGACGCCGCCCAAGCCGCCATGAAGAAGCAGGCCGAAGGCCTCCCCGCCATGTTCGCCGAGTTCGAGAAAGGCATCCGCGCCGTCCAAAAGGAGTTCCCCGACCGCCCCGAAATCTACGCCGCGCTCCTCGAGGTTTGCGACGGTCTCCCGCCAGAGAAGGCCCTCGCCATCGCCAAGGAGGTCGAGGAAGCCAAAACCGAGCCCAGCCTCAAGGAGCAAGCCGCCTCCCTCCGCAAGAAGTACGACCGCATCGGCAAGCCCCTCGACATCGCCTTCACCGCCACCGACGGCACCAAGGTCTCCGTCGCCGACATGAAGGGGAAGGTCGTCCTCGTGGACTTCTGGGCCACATGGTGCGGCCCCTGCGTCCGCGAGATCCCCAACGTCAAGAAGGCCTACGACTCCCTCCACCCCAAGGGCTTCGAGATCGTGGGAATCTCGTTCGACGAGGACAAGGACAAGCTCGCCAGCTTCATCAAGACCAAGGAAATGCCATGGCCCCAGTTCTTTGATGGCAAGGGCTGGCAAAACCAGTTCGCCGGCCAGTTCGGCATCCAGTCCATCCCGGCCATGTGGCTCGTGGACAAGAAGGGCAACCTCCGTGACCTCAACGCCCGCGAGGACTTGGTCTCGAAGATCGAGAAGCTCCTCGCGGAGAAGTAAGCTCCGCACCCCGCCCCGGGCCGGACGAGTCCACGGGACTTGCCCGGCCCGGTTCGTCCCCGCGCTCCTCTCCGGCGTCGTCCCCGACCCCAAACGCCTTCCGAAAGGCTCCAAACGGCGCCCGTACATGCACCGGCCGCCCCGTGAACGGGTCCCGATACGACAACTCCACCGCCCTCAGCCCCAAGCCCACCGGATCCGGCCGTCCATACAACACGTCCCCCACCACCGGACATCCCGCCGCCACAAGGTGCAGCCGAATTTGATGCGTCCGGCCCGTCCTCGGAAACGCCTCCACCAACGCGCGTCCGCCGGCCGTCCCCACCACCCGAAACCCCGTCTCCGCCTCCTTGCCCCCCCGCAGGTCCACCCGGTGTCGCCCCGGTTGCCGGGGCTCCGGCCCAAGCGGGAGCCGACACGTCCACTCCGCCTCGCGGGGCACGCCCTCGGTCACCGCAAGGTACCGCTTCTGAACCTCCCGCGTCGCAAACAACCGCCCAAACGGCGCGATGGCCCCACGACTCTTGGCCATCAGCAATACCCCGGTCGTCGGCGCATCCAGCCGGTGGATGAACCGGATGAACTTTAGCCCGCGACACCGCGCCCACCACGCGCCCGACTCGATGCCCTCCATCAAGCCGACGTGAAGGTTGCGCCGGACATGCTCCTCGTCCTCCGGTCCAAGCATCCAGCCCGCCGGCTTGTCGATCGCCAGCACCGCCCGGTCCTCGTAAAGGATGGGCACGCACGTCCCGTCCGGCAGCTCCACGAAGCTCGTCTTGGCCATGCCACGCGACCTACTGCATCTCCGCGTGCAACGCCCCGACCTCACGCGCCGTCAATGCCCGGTTGTACACGCGCAGGTCGTCCATCCACCCCGTGTACGCCAACCCCAGCATCATCACCGCGTTGTCCGCGTCCCACGTGAACGTCTGCACCCGCGGCCCGATCGTCCCCGCCTCCTTCCCGTCCACGTACAACCGCGCCATCCCGTCCGCACGCCCCGTGTTGAAATGCTCCCACGTGAACGCCACATGGCTCCACTTGTCCCGGCGAAACCCCGGCCGCTCCACCCGCGCCAACGGCTTTTCAGCAAGGCTCATCTTGTTCCAGTCGCGCCCATCCGGGTTCCACACCCTCTTGTCCGCATAAATCCCCAGCCGCATCTCCCGCGGCTTCTCGTCCTTCGTGAACTCCACGAAGAACGCCGCGTCGTCCCACGCCTTCGACGTCACCTGGATCACGTCCGAATAGCCCGGCTCGATGTCCTCGTCCGGCGTCACCCGGAGCCAGAACGAGACCGTCCCCTGCCCGTCTCGCGCCGGCACCGGGAAGTTCCCCGGCACCCGGAACCCCACCAGCTGCGTGATCTTCTTGTCGAAACGCAATGCGTCGCCCCGGACCCCCGCCCCCGGGTCAATCCGCACCACGTTTCCCGGCGGCAGCCCCGGACGCGTCTTCCGGGGAGATTCCCACCCATCACCATGATGGATCCTCCCGTCGCCCGCGGCCTTCCGCGCATCCGCCGTCCCATCAAACGGCGCATGGAAGATCAACGCGTCGTTCGCGCTGCGCGCCGCCGGGTTCCCCGGCCAGAAGTTCTTCACGCAGCCCGAACCCACCACGACCGCCAACCCGAGCCATGCCAAACGCGGTTTCATTCGCTCCAATCTGCCCCATCCCCCGTCGCGCCGTCCATGAAGGATGCGCAGCCATGATCCCCGCGTAAGCCGTTCTTGAGCCAAGCCCACTCCCACGGCGGTCGATGCCATGGGGAGCCACCGAGGGGCATCTCCCAGTGCATGAGGTTGATCCGCCCGCAGAGGCGCAGAGATGCAGAGGATCACAGCCCATGTCTCCGCGTCTCCGCGTCTCCGCGCGCGATTCCCTCCCCAAGCCCACCCCCACAGCGGCCGATGCCATGGGAAGCCACCGAGGGGCGTGTCCCCGGATCTCCGCATGAGGAGTTCTTGAGTGGCCGGTTCTCTCCTCACGCGGCCCCGCCGGAGTGTTGAACCGTAATCCGGCTGTCCAAGAAGGCTTCAAGGCAAGGAAATGGCCGTCTCAGCAGGGCAAAAAGGCCGTGTCGGTTCCGTCCGAGACCTCACCCGGCGGCTAAGTAGAGTAGGCGAGGCTGGGGTGACGGAGTTAAACAGACCGCAGTTGT
>CAIYFP010000470.1 GCA_903925515.1 uncultured Verrucomicrobiota bacterium | reverse complement strand
GTTTCGACGACGGCGGCGGCACGGGTGTCGAGGACGGTGAGGGTGTCGCTGTTGGCGTTGGCACAGACGACATGGCGGCCGTCCGGGGAAACCACAAGGGCAGAGGCGTGAAGGCCGGCGCGTAGCTCGCGCGCAGACCCAGTGGCAAGGTCGATGATGGAGACGGAGCCCTCGTTGGCGACGTGACGGACCGGATCGACTCGGACCTCGGTGCCGCGCCCGGCCGGGCCGGTGAGGTCGCCGGGCTGCGGCAAGCCGCCGCCCCAGTTGGAAACGTAGGCCACGCCGCGAACGACACGGACGTCGTAAGGCAGGGCACCGGTCTTGAAGGTGCGGAGAACGCGGCCGCTGGAGGCGTCCAGCTCGAGGAGTTGGTTGGACAGGTTGCCGCACACGTACAGGCGGGCACCATCGGGCGAGACCGCGAGCCCGGACGGGATCTCGGGCTTGCGCCGCGGGGCGTTGGCGTCGGGAAGCATGAACGCTCCCTGACCCGTCACGACGCCGTCGCGCCCGACCCCGAACACCTTGATGCTGCCGTTGACGTTCGAGAGATAGACCCGGCGGCCGTCGGGCGAGAACACCAACCCCGTGAAGCTTGCCTGCCCCGAGGCGTCGGGCGCGAGGATGTTCGGGGAGACGACGTCGGCGTTGGGCTCGCGCTTGTCATTGGGCAAGGCGACGCGCTGGCGGATGGATCCGTCGGAGGGGTCGAGCACGAGGAGCTCGCTGGTCTTGCCGGAGACGAGGAGCGAACGGCCGTCCGGGGAGAGGGCGATGACCTGGGGCCGAAGCCCCGGGAGGTCGATGAAGAGACCGGCCGGGGTGATGCGTTGGTTGACGGGAAGGACGGCGGACTGCCCGGAGCGGCCCACGAGCTCGGCGTTGGAGGACGCGGGGGGCGCGACACGGATGTCCGCGCATCCAAAGGCCAGCCATGAGCCGATGATTGCGGCGGCGGTCCTGCCAGCGAGGACCCTGCGACGGGAGGCGGGTGACATCATGCGAATGTTGGACGTGGGGGCGGTGAGGGCCGCAAACCAAAACCTTGAAACAAGCGCGAGGCAGTTAGTCTTGGCCATGCGACCGGTTCCTTTTGGGGCGAGACCCTGGGGAGCAACGGCGTTCATCACGGCGATGAAAAGCCTTGCCCGCTTGCAAAATCACCGTCGCGCCCATGGTCCGGGTGCTTGACTTCGGAGGGGTGCCGTGCCATTCCGGACGGACAAAAGGGCGAGCGCAAGGCTGTCGGCCTTGCTCCATGGTTTTTTTGGCGGGCAAAAAGGCCGTTCGGAATCCGTCCTCTGCCCTGTCCCCGCAGGGGAAGCGCAAGTTTTCGCGAATCAACCCGTAAGGTTAGTCAGACAAACGAGTATCATGAAGATGAGGATGCAAACCGGCCTTGGATGGGGCCTCGCGGCCTTGCTGGCCATGGCGGGCGTGTCGTCGGCGCAGGCGCAGCAAAAGAGCGAGCGCGACATGCGCACGCGCGGGCGTCAGAACTACGACGTCGTTGTCGGCGACGTGTACACCGGCCGGTCCCCGTACTTCCGCGCGACCGAGACCGAGGTGGCGCAGGCCAAGCCCGCCCCGCTTCCGAAGCCCGCCCTCCCTTGCAGCACGGCGACCACGGGGCTCGTATCCCTCGCGAAGACCGCCCCGGCCGAGGCGTCCCTCGGCGAGCCCTTCACCTATGAGCTCAAGGCGCTGGCCTCCGGTTGTGCCGGAAACGTCGTCATCACCGACTCCCTCCCGGAGGGCGTCAGCTTGGTCAGCAGCCAGCCCGAGGCCTCCGTCCAGGGCCGCAATCTCACGTGGAACCTCGGCAACCTCGATGCCGGCGAGAGCAAGACCATCAAGGTCACCGTCAAGCCCGAGAAGGAGGGCAACCTCCTGAGCTGCGCCACGATCAAGGCCGACCCCCGCGTCTGCTCCCAGACCGTCGTGGGCAAGCCCCAACTCGCCATCGACAAGACCGGCCCCGAGATCGCCCAGCTCGGTTCCGACGTCGATTACAACGTGACCGTCAAGAACGTCGGCACCTCCGTCGCCAAGGGCGTCGTGGTCACGGACAAGGTTCCAGCCGGGCTCGGTGGCGGCGAGAAGACCTTCCAGGTGGGCGACCTCGCCCCCGGCCAAGCCCGCACCATCCCGGTCAAGGCCAAGGCCGCCGAGCGCGGCCGCCACTGCAACGTCGCCGTCGCCTCCTCCTCCAACGCCGGCACCGTCCAGGACGACGCCTGCACCACCGTGGTCAAGCCCGGCCTCAAGCTCGCCAAGTCCGGCGATGACAAGCGCTTCATCAACAAGCAGGCCACCTACAAGATCATCGCCTCCAACACCGGCGACACCGAGCTGACCGGCGTCGTCGTCACCGACACCGCGCCGCCGCAGGCCAAGATCGTCAGCGCCCCGGGCGCCTCCGTGGCCGGTAACACCGCGACATGGAACGTCGGCTCCCTCAAGCCCGGCGATAAGAAGGAATTCTCCGTGGTGCTGACCTCCACGCAGGCCGGCCGCTGGTGCAACGTGGCCTCCGTCAACTCCACCCAGGGCCTTCGCGAGACCGCCGAGGCCTGCACGACCTGGATCGGCGTCTCCGCCGTCCTCGTCGAGGTCGTCGATGATCCGGATCCGATCCAGATCGGCGAGTCCACCCTGTACACGATTCGCATCACCAACCAAGGCAACGCCGACCTGAACAACATCAAGTCGTCGGCCGAGTTCAAGCCCGAGGTCAGCCCCGTCTCCTCGCAGGGCGGCACGATCTCCGGCAAGTCGGTCAACTTCCCAACCGTCCCTCGCCTCGGGGCCAAGCAATCCGTCACCTACACGATCACCGCCAAGGGTGCGGCCGAGGGCGACCATCGCCTCATCGTGAAGGTCCAGCCCGAAGGATGGGACATGCCGGTCACCGAGGAGGAATCCACTCGCGTGTACTAGCCCGAGGGCTTCCCACGGAAGCCTAGCAAGGGCCGCCCCGCCATGGGGCGGCCCTTTTTGTTTCGACCCGCGCCCTCCCCGCCGGGGAACCTCGACCCATGCGTCGGCCTTCCCGTGCCCTCCTTCTCGCCCTTGCCGTCCTTGCCGTTGCCACCGCCTCGCCGGCCCGGCTCCCGGCCCTCCAGCCATCGCCCCCGCCAGACGTCGGGACCGACGACGCCCTCCTTGAGGCCATCCAACGCGCCTCCTTCTCCTTTTTCCGCGAGCAATCCAACCCTGCCAACGGCCTCGTCCGGGACCGCTCGCGTGCGGATTCCAAGTGCAGCATCGCCGCCGTGGGCTTCGGGCTCAGTGCATGGTGCATCGCCGTCGAACGGGGCTGGGTCTCTCGCGACGAGGCGGCGGGCCGCGTGGATGTCACGCTCACGGCATTCCTCCGCGGCCCGCAGGGCCCCATGCCCGATGGCGTGATGGGGCATCAAGGCTGGTTCTATCACTTCCTCGAAATGGACTCCGGCCATCGGGCATGGAAATGCGAGCTGTCGTCCATCGACACCGCCCTGCTCCTCGCAGGCGCCATGGACGCCTCGGTCTTCTTTGACGGACACGCCCCCGTCGAGCGCCGAATCCGCACGAGCGCCGACGCCATCCTTGCGAGGGTGAACTGGCGTTGGATGTGCAACGGGTCGGACGTGCTCTCCATGGGGTGGCATCCCGAGTCCGGCTTCATCGCCCGACATTGGGTGGGCTACAACGAGGCCATGCTGCTCTACATCCTTGCGCTCGGCGCGCGCAAGGGCCCGCTGCCTCCGTCGGCATGGGATGGATGGACCCGCGGCTATGTCCTCGCGGAACATCATGGGCAGCGATATGTCGATTTCGCGCCCTTGTTCGGCCATCAGTATTCCCATTGCTGGATCGACTTCCGAGGGCGTCCGGACGCCTGGATGGCACGCGCCGGCCTCGACTACTTCGAGAACTCACGCCGGGCCGTCCTTGCCCAGCGCGCCCATTGCATCCACAACCCCCTCCAGCATGCTGGCTACTCCGCAGACCTTTGGGGAATCACCGCCTGCGACGGCCCAAACGGTTATGCCGCCCGCGGCGCACCTCCCATTGAAAACGACGATGGCACCCTTGCGCCCACGGCCATGGTGGCCTCGCTGCCCTTCGCGCCGGAGATCGTCATGCCCTCCCTTCGCGTCCTGCATCGCGAATGGGGAACCCGCCTTTGGACACGCCATGGCTATCGCGATGCCTTCAACCCGGGCAAGGACTGGGTCGCAGAGGACGTCCTTGGGATCGACCAAGGCCCCATGGTGCTGATGATCGAGAACTACCGCACGGGCGCCACGTGGCGCCGGATGGCCGCCCATCCCGTCATCCGGACCGGCCTGCGCCGGGCAGGCTTCGCGGCCCCATGAGTTCCCTTCGGATCCCCGTTCCAAGGCCCCCGGCTGCAAACGCGGGCGACCGATGGCCTCGGGATCAATCAGGATCCTCGCCTCGGCGCCATGGCGTGAGGAATTCCCCGCCGCATGCAGCCCGGAATCCGTGCCTGGGGCGGCATGGATTTTTTCACGCCGAGGCGTCAAGAGGACCTGCCTTTTCAACCCAAAACCACCAGTCGGGGCATGTCGTGCGGGATCAAGAAATGGAGCCAGCTGTCGGGATTGAACCGACGACCCGCAGTTTACAAAACTGCCGCTCTACCACTGAGCTAAGCTGGCCTGCCTCGGACGAGGCTGCCGCACCGGGCTGGGGATTCAATCCAGAAAGGGAAGATGCCCGAATGCGCGGCATGCACGGGGCGACCCTGAATCACCCTAAAAACGGCAGTTGAAGAGGGCTTCAAGGCAAGGAAATGGCCGTCCCATCAAGGCAAAGGGGCCCTATGGGATCCATCCGCGACCTCACCCGGCGGGTGAGGTTGGAATGGGCCGGCTCGGGTTGTAGGCCGGGTGCCCTCACCCGGCGGAACCGTGGCACAGCCGTCTCGGCTGTGGCTGGATCACGTCCAGCGGCACGATGC
>CAIYFP010000469.1 GCA_903925515.1 uncultured Verrucomicrobiota bacterium | reverse complement strand
CTGCGAAACCTTCGGTTTCGCGCAAGGGATCCCATGCGGTCCGTGCTTCAGGGGGGCCAAGGCGTCATTCCCCTGCATGGGGATGCCCGGGCTTTTTGGAGAGGGTGACCGGATGGGGTCCTTGGGATCCATCCGTTGGCCACTCCATCCGCGTCCATGGCCGGAGCCGTGAGCCGAAAAACTTCTGACGTGGGGATTCAGGGCTCCGCCCGCGGGCTTGACTGATTCCCACACCCGCCGCCGGTTTTTGGGTTGAATCACGCCATGATCCGGGCCCATGCGGGGCTCGGTGAATTGGGCCGGAGAACTTCGCCCTGACTTCCGACCCCACGTTGCCAGGACAGCCGCGAAGCCGCGAGGCGGGTCGGCATGGTCGGCCCCACGGCGGTCGGGGGCCCCGGCGGGCGTCCGGGGGATGTTGGCGCGGGAGCCGTGGTTTCAGCGCGTTTCGAGAGCGCGGAAGAGGCGCGGGACCTCCGAGTCCTCGGGGCTGATGACGAGGAGGAGTCCCGCGCTGGTAGCAGTCCATTCGGCCGCGGGCTGCCATGAGGCGAGGTCGGTGGAGGACTCGATGGCATAGCGGCGACCGGGGGTGCCCCGCAGGACGAGGACGACGCGGCCTTGGGGGTCGAGGCTTGGCATGGAGAAGCCTGGAGGAGGCGCGGTTGACGAGCCGTTGGAGGCGAGCGGGGTAGGCTTGGCCTCGGCGTAGGAGACGACGGCTCCGTCGGGTGAACGAGCGACGGCGGTGTCGATGGCGAAGGGGATCGGTGCGCTGAACCAGTCCACGGTGCTGGGGGTGCCGTTGACCATTCGATTGAGGGCAAGGCGGAGCTGGGCGCCACCGGTGAGCGGAAGCCTGAAGTTGGCATGGGGCTCGATGGCGGAGGACTGGGCGGGCTCGGCGTCGGCAAAGACGACGAGGTAGCCCATGCCGGGTATCACAAGCCCTTGCGGGAAGGGCCACTTGAGCGGGACGGCCTCGGAGTCGGACAGGAAGAGCCCGTCGAGGGACACCGGGGATGGGCCGGAGTTGAAGAGCTCGATCCATGGCTCGGTCGTGCCGGAGGCGTCGCGGAGTCCGGAGGCATTGCGGGCGACGACCTCGTTGATCCGGACGGCGGGGAAGTCCGGGAGGGTGCCGAGGACGCTGTTGGGCTGGCCGGGCGTGGAAGGCGAGGCGGAGCCGCCGACGAGAACAAGCTCGAGTCCGAAGACGACGTCGGAGCTGCCGAGGTTGGCTTGGTGGACCTCGACGGCGAACGTGTTTTCGCCCGGGAGAAGGAGGCTGGCTGGGATGGTGAAGGGGCCCTCGAAGGCGGCGTCGCCGACGACGCGATTGGAGACGGAGTCATGGGTGGGGTCGGCGTCGTCCATGCCGAGGGCATGGGCGCGTTGCCCGTTGATCCAGAGGACGTAGCCGTCGTCGATGCAGGGCGTGAGCTGGACGGAGACGTCGGGAGGCAAGGGCGGCAGGGTGACCTTGCGTCGGAAGTAGTAGGTCGATTGGCCGAGGGCGAGCGCGGTGGCCTTGTTGGTGGGGAGGGCGGCGTTCTCGACGTAGAGGAGGCCCTCACCGGTGAGCCATGAGGAATCGTTGAAGGCTGCGGTGCGCCAGTTGGTGCCGCCGACGGGCGCGCCGTCCTGGAAGTAGCGCCATGGGTCGGTGAAGCGGAGGACGTTGCGATTGCCCGAGAAGGGGCCGGAAACAGCCCAGTTTCCGGGACGGTTGCGATCCTGCCGCGGATCGACGAGCTGGAGGGACGCGTTGGTGGCGGCGCTTCCGCCGGGCCATGGGTAGCCGGAGTCGTAGTCGAGCCGGTCGAGGATTTCGGAGGGCTGGGAGGGCGTGGCAGGGGTGCGGAGAACGAGGGAGTCGAACTGGGTGCCCAGCCCGCCGGTCCATGCGCCGGCGACGACGGGGCCGGGTCCGAACGCGGCGCGGAAGGCGGCGAGGTTTTGGACGACGACGAGATGGGCGCCGGGGTTGAGGATGGTGCCCGTGGGAAAGGCGAAGCGGATGCTGCTGCCAACGAGCTCCATGCCGCCGATGTTCCATGCGGTGTGGGTGGAGCGGTTGAAGAGCTCGATGAACTGGGTGCCGGACGTCTGGGGACGGCGCAGGACCTCGTTGATGACAATCTTCGGGCGCGGGCGCGTGATGATCTCGAACGAGCGGGTTGCCAGCAGCGGGGTGGGTGCGTCGTCGGAGACGCGGACGGAGATGCGGTTGGTGGAAGCGCCCGCGTCGTCGCCGACGTGCCATTGGAATTCGCCGGAGGCGGGGTTGATGAACGCCTCGGCCGGTGCACCGGGCCCGAGGACAAACTGCAAGGATTGACGAGGAAGGTCGGGGTCGGTGGCCACGACGCGGACGGCGACGGGTTGGCCCTCGTCCACGACCAGGGAGGGGATGGGGGCGATGGCGGGAGGTTGGTTGGCCTCGCGGACGCTGACGAGGAGCTCGCGCACGATGGAAACCTGCTGCGGGGAGGTGTCGGTGGCGCGGACAAGGATGACGTAGTCGCCGGGGCCTTGCGACTCGGAGGGAGTCCATGAGGCCCGGCCGGAGGAGGCATCGATGGAGAGGCCGGGCGGGATGCGGCCGTCGAGGGAGAACCGCACGGGCGTTCCCTCGGGGTCGGTGGCGGAGAGACGGAGGTCCAGCGGGGAGCCCTCGTCGAGGGTGACCGGCAAGGGTTGGGCGAAGACGGGCGGGTTGTTGAGTTCGGCGACGCTGATTCGGAGCTGGCCGGTGGCGGAGAGGGAAGGCGAGCCGTTGTCGGTGACGCGGTAGTTCACGAGGACGACGGAGCCGCCCCGCGATTCGTCCGGGATCCATGTGAGAAGGCCGTCCGGGGAAATGGCGAGGCCGTCGGGGACGGGGCCCTCGGCGGAAAAGGCGAGGGCATTGGCCGGGAGATCGGGATCCGACGCCGGGAGTTGAAGGCTGAGAAGCTCGCCCTCGCCGATGCTGGCCGGGGTGGAGGCCGGGACGACGGGCGCGCGGTTGGATTCGAGGACGTTGATGGTGACGCGGGTTGAGCCGGTGCGTGGCGGGGTGCCGTTGTCGGTTGCGCGGACGAGGAAGGAAAGGGCGCCGGGGCCGTCGAACTCGGCAGGGGTCCAGCGGAAGAGGCCGGAGGCCGGGTGGATGGACGATCCAGGAGGGGCATCGGGCCCGAGGGAGTAGGTGATGGATTGGGCGGGATCGGAGTCTGTGGCTACGACGGCGAAGGTTCCCTCGGATTGCTCGGTGAAGGACTGGGCGGGGATGGCGGCGAAGACGGGCGGGCGATTGGCGCCGACGACGAGGTTGGGCGCGCCGGGCGTGGGGGACTCCATGAAGAGGAAGGGTGGGTTGGCGGCATCGGGGAACCGGCCCATGGAGACGTCGTTGGTCTGGGCCTGGAACGAGAAGCCGTCCACGAGGTTGCCGGCGGGGTCGAGGAGGCCGACTTGTTCGCCGGAGCGCGAGAGGGCGAAGGAGGCGTGGAGTCCGGAGTTGGTGGGTTGGTTCTGGGTGGTTTCGTTGTCGGCCCAGACGAGGAGGAAGCCGCCGGGCGGGATGGGGTAGCCGCCGGGGATGCGGAACATGGAGGCAAGGGAATTGGTGAGGGAGTCGGCGAGGTAATAGCCGGCGAGATCGACGGGCTGGGTGCCGGCGTTGTGAAGCTCGATCCAGTCGTCGAAGTCGCCGTCGGCGGGGTCCGCGAGGGTGCGGGTGTTCTGGGCCATGAACTCGTTGATGACGACATCGACGCGCGGCGTGGCGGGGTCGTTGGTGGCGCCGGGAGAGGGGTTGAAGAGGATGCGTCGGGTGCGGGGTTCGCCGTCCGGGATGGAGCCGAAGGCGCGACCCGGGGGGAGTTGCTCCCACGAGAGGTAGTCGAGGACCGCAGGCGCATTGCCCGCTCCTTGGCGGCGGGACAGGGCGACGATGCCGTGGGTGGGGTTGAGGCGGAAGGAGGTGTGCGGGATGGAGGCGGTGGATTCGCCGGGCTCGCCGTCGGCCCAGACGGTGAGGATGCCCTTGGCGGGGATGGCGAGGCCCTGCGGGAACGTCCACTGGGTGAGGTTGGTGAGGTTGTCGGAAAGGAAGAGGCCGGAGAGCGCGACGGGCGCATCGCCGGTGTTGACCAACTCGATGAAGGGGTCGCGGTCGCCGGCGTTGTCGGCGGGCCCGGACAGGTTGTTGGGAAGGGTCTCGTTGAGCCAGAGGGTGGGGAAGGCGGCGAGGGATTGGGCAACGGAGTTGGCGCGCCCGGGCGTGGAAGGGGAGGCGGCGTTGGTGGCGGTGGCGGCCCAGTTGGCGGGGCGCCATGAGCCGCGGGACGGGTCGATCAACTGGAGCGAGGGACCGAGGCCGTCGGCGTTGGTGGGCCATGGGAGGCGGTTGTCGTAGCGGACGTCCGCGACGAGGACGCGGTTGGTGCCGACGGGTTGGAGCAGGGCGATGCGTTCGCCGCCGTTGTCGAGGGAGCCGGGGAACTCGTCGAAGACGGGGATGGCTGCGCCATGGGCGGCGGCGAAGGCGGCACGGTCGCGTGCGAGGACCCAGAAGGCGCCCGGGGGCATGATCGAGCCGGGCGGGAATGTGTAGCCGACGCCATCGAGGATGAAGCCGGAGAGGTCGAAGGCGGAGGAGGTGGAGCGGTTGTGGAGCTCGAGGAAGGAGGAGCCGGAAGCCGGGCCGTTGTATTGCAGTTCGTTGATGACGACGAAGTCGGAGGGTTGCTGGAGGGCGCCGGCGTAGGTGACGGTGAGGGTGGCGGTCATGCCGGGAATGGGGTTGCCAAGGCGGTCGGCGGCGGCGATGGCGAGGGCGTTGGTGGCGGAAGCGAGGGGGACGCGGAGGCGGAAGCGTTGCGGGTCGAGCCATTCGGTGGGGACGGGCCTTCCGTTGACGAGGATGGAGTCGGCGGCGAACGGGGCGGCGCCCTCGACGACGGCGATGGGGGTTGGGGAGGAGAAGTTGCCGCCGCCATTGCTGGTGATGGCGAGCGAGGGTGCGTCATTGGCCTTGATTTGCTGCCGGACGACCTCGCGTCGGCCGTCGAGGTAGGAGGCGATGCCTTGCGGGGAGGAGGCGGGGACGCGGTTGAAGGCGAGGGACGCGGCGCGGGCGTCGAACTGGGGCTGGTACTGGGCGGGTTGGAAGGGGCCCTCGACGGCCTCGGCGTAGGCGCGCCACGCCATGCGGCGGAATGCGGGCCATGCAAACATGTAGTTCACGTTGCCGTCGTTGCCGTCAAAGAGGCGGCGGCCGGGGCCCTCGCCGGCGCCGAGGACCCAGTCCATGTCCCACGGGAGGATGACCCAGCGCCCGCCCGGGGCGTAGTAGATGTACTTGTTCTGGGCATTGCCGGTGCCCCATGTGTCCCAGTTCCCCATGCAGCCATCGAGCGCGAACATGCGCATCCACTGGTCCATGTCGGCGACGCTGCGCATGACGGGGTCGTAGTTGGCGGAGCGGTCGTTGGCGGCGGTGACGAGGGCGAAGAAGTTGGTGAAGTCGTTGGCGGTGGAGCCGTTGGGGCGGGGCTGCCAGTTCCAGCGGTAGCGGGAGAGGTTGAACTGGCCGTCGGGATTGCGGTAGTTGCCGAGGTCGGCTCCGACGACGTCGAAGCCGCCGCCGCTGTTGAACTCGAACCAGAATGCGACCTTGTGGAGGTCGCCCTCGGGATTGTCCGGGAACCATGCCTCGGCGTAGTTGTTGTTGGGCTGCTCGAGGTCCTCGCCGACGGAGCCGTGGGGGTTTCCATTGCGGAAGAAGCGGATGTAGTTGGCGTGGAGGTAGGGGAGGCGCATGCGGCGCGTGAACCACTGGGCGACTTGGTTGCGGAGGAAGGTGCCTTCCTCGCCGCCGTTGCCAGTGAGGCCATAGACGCGGTCGGTGGCGCCCAGCAGGAGGTCGTCGGCGGGGACGGTGACGGTGAAGTCGGCCTGGCCGGTGAAGGGGCTGCCCTTGCGGCGGATGCCCGCGTTGTAAATCACGCGGAAGTTGCCATGGACGAGCGTGGTGTCGCGGTAGGTGTTGTCGAGGCCGTCGGCGTTCAGGGCGTTGTCCACCTCGGGCGTGGTCCATGAATGGATGTGCTCGTAGGTGCCGAAGGGCACGGGGTCTCCCCAGCGAAGGGTGGCCTCGGCGACGGACGGGAGGCCTTGGAAGACCGGGCCCGAAGGGAATTGGGACCATGCGACGGACGCCGCGCCGTCGGCGGCCTCGATGCGGAACTGGACGAGGCTGCCGGCCGCGCGGCCATTGATGGTGGCGGACCAGATGCCGTCGCCGGGGACGGTGTCGCCCCCGGTGCCGTCGTCGCGCATCGCGATGGAGGAGAAGGTGCCGGTGGAGCCGGTCCGGACGCGAAGGTTGATGGAGCTGAGGCCGTCGGGGTCGGCGACACGCGCGGTGACGACGACGGGTTGCGAGGCGTCGGGGACGGCGGGCGAGTGGGAGACATGGGAGATGTTGGGGCCGGCGTTGGCGACGAGTCGGCTGTTGGGTTGGCCTGGGGTGCCGAGGTTCCTTGGGACGTTGAGGCGGGCGGTCATCTCAAGGCCGCCGCCGCGGGTTCGCAGGAGCAACTCGGGCCATCCGGCGATCCACCGGGCGCGGAGGCGGAGGGTCCCGCGGATGTCGTTGTTGAGGCCGGCGGAGATGGGGGCGCGGACGCAGTTGCGCCCGGCGTCGAGGTCGCCGGGGGCGACGACACGAAGGACGCGGTTGCCTGCGAAGGCCCCGACGGACTCGACGCGGGAGCGGGAATGATGACCGCCGAAGGTCCAGCCTGTCGCGGCGGTGCCGGAGCCGGATTCAAAGCCGCCATTGGCCAGGAGGGAGAGCCCCGTGGGGCCGAGGACCTCGACGTTGTCCACGAGAGCCTCGCCGGCGCCGAGCATGCCGAGGTGGATCCAGTCGGGGGTTTGGGAACCGAAGCGGAGGGTGTCGGCGACGGAGAACTCCTGCCATGGCGCCTTGCTGGACTCGTCGGAGTCGGCCCAGCTCGTGGCGCGGAGGGGGTCGGCGCGCGGGTCAATCAACTCGAGGGACGAACCCCCGCCGTCGGCCCACTTGCCCCAGCGTCCGCCGTCGCGCCACGCGACCTCGCCGACGGGGATGCGGACGATCTGAGCGTTGATCTCGCCGAGGTCGTTCGTGGAGAGGATTTCGTCGGTCATGGACAGGACGAGGGACTCGCCGCGGTTGCGGAGGGAGCCGGACCAGTTGCCGTGGATGATGGACGGCGGAAGGGAGGGGTGGTTGGAGAGGATGCGAGAGCGATCTGGAGTGACGACGACGAAGCCGCCGGGGGCGATGGCTGCGCCCTGCGGGAAGGTGAAGGTGACGGCGCGGGAGAGGGTCCAGCCGGACAGGTCCACGGGAACGGCGGAGCGGTTGTGGAGCTCGACGAACTCGTCGGCGTCGTCCCGGGAGACGGGGTTGTACATGACCTCGTTGATGACGACGTCCTCGACACGGCGGGCGGCGTTGGCGGAGCCGGGGGTGCGGGAAGCGAGGCGGCGGGGCTCAGCGGCGCCGTCGGGGGTGCGGCCGAAGGCGACGCCGTTCTCCTGGGGATCGAGGCGGATGACGTCGAGGACGCGGAGGCCATTGGAGCTGACGAGGAACACGGTTTCGCCGGCCGCGTTGAGGCGGAAGCCGAGCTTGGTTTCGTCGAGAAGGAGGAAGCCGCGGGCCTCGAGCGTGGAGCCTGCGGGGAAGCGGAAGCGATTGGTGCGGATGTCGTCGGTGAGGACACAACCTTCGAGGGAGACGGGGGATGAGCCGCGATTGTAGAGCTCGACGTAGTCGAGGAGGGGCGGGTCGGTGTGGGCAAGCAGCTCGTTGAGGACGATGGCGTCGGCGGGGTCGGCGGCGATGGGGTCGGGGGCGCCGGGGTTGCCGCCCCGGAACGCGCTGGCGGCGTAGGCCCGGGGGTCGGCCTCGCCGAAGCTGGGGTTGGCGAGCACGAGGGAATGGCCGGAGCCATCCGGTGCGACGGGCCATGGGGCGCGGGTGTCGTATTCGAGGAGGAGCTTTTGGGCGCCCAGTTCGTCGCGAAGCCCGAGCACGTCGCCGTTGTTGTTGAGGGATCCCTTGAACGGTCCAAGGACACGGGAGAGGCCCGTGGCGGCCTTGAGGGCGTCGGGGTTGGCGGACACCACCATGAACTGGCCGCCGGCGAGGCGGGTGCCGTTGGGGAAGGTGTAGGAAACGCCGCCATGGAGGGACCAGCCGGAGAGGTCCTCGGCGATGTCGGAGGCGTTGAAGAGCTCGATGAACTCGGGGCCGCCGCCGGGGCCCGTGGGGGCGGGGTTGTAGTGGATTTCACTGATGACCACGCGGGTACGGCGGCTGGTGACGCCGAGGCCCTCGCGAGCATGGACGAAGGTTCCCGTGGCGGGGGACGGCGTGGGGCCGTAGTCCGCGAAGCGCGCGAGGGCTGGGGTGGAAGGGTCGCGTCCGGCGAGGGCGATGCCGACGGAGAGCTGGGCTGGGAGCGCGGCGTTCATGGAGCCGAGCTGGGTCCAGCGTGAGCCGTCGATGGAGGCGAAGCCGGCGAAGTCGTTGTTGAGGCGCCGAAGGCGGAGCCATGTGAAGGGGTGGTTGATGGGGAACCCGCCGCGAATGGAGGCGACGTTGGCGACGGCGCCTGCGGAGCTGCGGGACTCAAAGAGGACGCCGGCGCGGGGGGTGGAGGCCAAGACGCCGGCGAAGGGGGCGTTGCTGGCGAGGTTGGCTCGGACCATGAGGCCGGCAGTCGCGAAGGGGTCGGAGACGTCCATGGAGGCGACGCGAACGCGGAGGTCGAAGTTGCCGCTGATGGATTGCCATGCAAACGCGGCGAAGTCCGTCGCGCCGCCGATGTCGCCACCGAGGGCGGTCAGGGTGAACGAGCCGGCATCGCCCCGGGTGACGGTGCCGCCGACCGATTCGCTGCCGAGGTTGGAGGGGGAAAGCTCGGATGCGAAGAAGGTGACGGCGGCGTTGGGGGGCAGGGGATTCCTTGCGGTGGCGCGGTCGGTGACGCCGTTGACGACCAGGTTGTAGCGGTTGCCGACGAGAAGGTTGGCGACGGCGAGTTGGATGCGGGACGGGACGTCACCGGGGGCGGCGGCGGAGAGGGTGGCGCCCCCGTCGATGCGGAAGGCCTCGGCAAGTGGGAGCAAGGGGATGCTGACGGGCTCCGAGAACTCGATGACGAGGGAGGACGAGCCGACGTTGTAGGCGCGGACGATGGAAGGCGGGGTGGCGTCGGCGACGACCGAGAGGGTGGCGTCCGCGCTGGTGGTGGAGCCGATGTCGTTGGCGAGCACGACGGAGTACCGGGTGGCGTGGGCGGAGAGGGGTACGGCGAGGAGGGTGAGGGTGGCGGAGGTGGCTCCCGCGATCGGCACGCCGTTGCTGCGCCACTGCCATGAGGTGGCGTCGTTGTCGAGGGTGGCGACGGAGAACGAGACGGGGCGGCCCTCGATGACGGACTGGGAGGCGGGTTGCTGGGCGATGCGCGGGGCGGTGGCAGGCATGAGGATGACGTAGTCGTAGTCACCGCTGGAGGGATTCATGCGAAGGGTGACGGTGCCGCCGAGGGAGAGGATGCGGGCGTTGCCGGAACCGTCTCGAAGGGGGATTAGGCGATTGGCGCCCCATGCGCCGGTGCCGTCGCCGAGGAAGGTGCCGAGGTCCTGGAGGGTTTGGTTGGGGCCGGTGGCCGTGGAGGTGACGCGTTGGAGGGAGCCTTGGAGGGCGTTGGGCGAGGCGTCGCCATGGCTCATGGCGGCGAGGACGCGGTAGCGGCCGTAGGGGATGGTGCGGGTGTAGTTGTACCATTGCCCGCCGCCGATCCAGCCGAGGCGAAAGTTGGTGGCCATGGTCCATGCGCCCTCCCCTCGGACGAGGTCCGGGTTCTCGGTCATCGGGATGCGATTGTCGCCGCGGTACGAGGGGCTGGAGCCGTCCGGGGACCGGTTGAAGTCCACGCCGAGGGAGCCGATGCGCCCGGCGTAGGCGCCGCCGGTGTAGGGCATGAGGGAGGCGACGGGCAAGGTTTGGCCGGAATCGAAGTTGAAATCCTCGGCCTCGATAAGGAAAGGACCCGTGGCCGTGGTGTTGAGGGTGGCCTTGGTGTTGGCGGCAACAAGGTTCGGGGTCTGGGCGCGGTCGGGGACGTTGGCGAGGGTGAGGGTGTAGGTAGTGCCGGACACGAGCGGCGCGGTTGCGAGGATGAGGCGATTGGGCTCCGAGGCGGGTTGGGACATGCCCGTGACGGCGAGGGTGGGGGAGAGGCTGAAGCTGGCGGAGGCGGCGCCGGCCGGCGGGCGGACGGGCTCGCTGAAGTTGAGCTCGATGGAGGTTGGGGAGGTGAAGGTGGCGGAGACGAGGGTGGGGCGGGTGGTGTCGGGGGTGACGGTGAGGGTGGCGTTGGCGGAGGCGACGGATCCGAGTGCATTGGTGAGGAGCGCGGAGAAGACGGCGCCGTTGTCGGCGAGGCTGACGGGGCCAAGGAGAAGGGTTTTGGCGGCGTTGTCGGGGATGGGGTTGCCGTTGCGGCGCCAGATGACCTGTGTGGGGCCTTGGTTGTCGTAATCGACGGAGAACGATGCAGAGCCGCCCTCGACGACGGTAACGGGCTTCGGCTGGAGCGAGATGCGCGGGGGCTGGGGCGTCTGGCCCCATGCGATGAACTGATCAAGGGGGATGGGGCCCTCGTCCTTGCCGTCGGGGCGGAGCCAGCGCACGGCAAGGTTGTCGCCGCCGCCGCCTTCCTTTTGGAGGGCCTCGATGTAATAGGAGCGGCCGGCGACGAGCGGGATGAGGCTGCTGCGTTGCTCGGCGTCTTGCTCCCATGCGCGGGCGGGCGTCCAGCTGGAGACCTGGGCGATCTGGCGGCGGTTGGAGGGGGAGTCGTCGGTGCTGAGGAACAGGGCGGAGGCGTCGTCGCTGGCGATCCAGAAGGTGTAGTTGCCGGAGACGGGCGCGATGAAGGTGGCACGGATGCGCTGGCCGTAGTTTTCGTTCCAGTCGGTGGGGGACTCGAAGAGTGCGGTGAGGGTTTCCTTGAGGGTGGGGGAGGCGGGGTAGGCGGGGTTGTTGGTGAGGTCCGGGAGGGAGCTGCCGCCGATGCCAAGCCAGACCTCGCGGAGGATGCTTCCGGCGGCGGCAGGTGATGCCGTGGCGAGGGTGACGAGGAAGAGCGCGAGGGCGCGGCGAGCAAGCCGTGCGATGAAATGGTTCATGCGAAACTTGGACAAAGGGAGCACGAAGCGTGCGAGGGTGCCATGGGAATGCCTTGATGGCGTCGAGGCGAAGCCATGGGACGAGCGTGGGTGGGGCCCATGACCCGAAGGGAGGCGCTCCGGGCTCGGTTCGGGGGGCTTCCCATCAGGACGAGGGGCCGCAGTCGATGATGAGATCGCCCACGGAGGCTTCGCCGGACTCGATCACGGTGGCGATGACCCCTTGGCACGGGGGCGTCATGAGGTTGCGAAGGCCGGGCTCGAGGGCGTCCATCTTGGCGCAAGGCTCACGATGCTCGATGACGTCGAGGAGGATGGAGCCGACGCGGAGGTTGTGCCCGACGGTGGCCGCGAGGTCGATGCCCTCGGTCTCGATGTTGGCGCGTGCCTCGCCGGGCTGGAAAGGGTGGCGGTGGAGGGTGGCGGCGTGACGGGCGAGGACTTCGCGTTCGATGAGGGTGACTTGACGCCTTGAGGGCTGGCGTGTCCTGCGGCTGATGCGTGCGAAGTAGCGTTGGTCGCCGACGATGCCCTTGCTGGCGACGGCCTTGACATGGGCCACGGCGGAGAGGGGTGTCCCGGACAGGGCGGGATGAAGGTGGAGGGAGGCGACCTTGCCGGATGCGGGCTTCATGCGTTTCGGAGGGCGGCCCACAGGAACCATGAGCCGCCCATGGCAACGAGGATGGACGCGATGCGGCGGGCGGGATGGGCGGGGACGCTTGGCTCGGTGGACGGTGGGCGAGCGACCGCCTTCAGGATGCCGAACATGGGGGCGCCGATGGCAAGGTGCGCGAGCTCGACGCCAAGGCAGAAGGCGACGATGGGGAGGGCGAGGCTCCAGCCGGAGGCGGTGCCGAGGGCGTCGGCGAGGCCGCCGGCGAAGCCGAGGCCGTGAACGAGGCCGAAGCCGAAGGCGACGAGGAGCCTGCCATGGCCGGCGGCGTGGCGAGGGGCGAGGAGGTTTTGGACGGCGACAAACACGATGCTGCCGGCGATGACGGGCTCGACGATCCATGAGGGGAGGGAGAGCCAGCCCATGGCGGACAGCGTGACGGTGAGGGAGTGGGCGAGGGTGAAGATGCCGATGATGGCGAGGAGGCGTCGCCATGACGCGGCGGCGAGCGTGAGGGAGGCGAGGAAGAGGACGTGGTCGTATCCGGTGGCGACATGATGCAGGCCGTGGCGAAGGAAGCCCATGAAGCCGGAGACGGATGCACCCGGGGCGGGGGAGGCGGGGGGCTGGGCTTGCCTTGGGGTATCCGCGGCGGGTTGGGATGGGGTGGCGAGGTCGGTCGAGGGCGCGCCCGTGGACGGGATGGAGACCTCGACGTCTTGCCCGATGCGGACGACGCCCTCGCCGAGGACGTTTCGGAGGGGGTCCGTGAGCAGGAGGACATGGGAAACGTCCCATGGGATGCCGGGCGCGAAGTTCAATCCCTTGAGGACGTCATGGGCGAAGCGGAGTGTGACGGGCGACCGGGAAGGGGGCAGGCTGACGCCGAGCTCGTAGGCGGCGTGGCGGCGTTCGGGGGTTTCGTCGTCGGCGCCGGAGGCGTCGTCCTCGACGAGGAGGGAGTAGTCGAGGACGTCGATCGGGAGGCGGGCGCCGTTGGCGGAGACATGGAGGTGTTGCGAGACGTAGGCGGCATGGTTGGAGAGGGCATGGAGGAGCGCGGCGGGTTGCGCGACCTGCTCGGGGGAGAGGCCTTGGATGACCGCCACCTCGCGCAGGGTGACGGTGGCGCGCATGGCGAGGCGGTTGGAAGCGGCGACGACTTGCCAGCGGTTCTGGAGGAAGGGATGAGCGGAAGCAGGAGGGGCGAGGAAGGCGGCGAGCGCGAGGAGCAGCCATGCGATGGGGGATGGCACGGCGAGGAAGGGGCTGGGGGTTGGGCCGGGAGGGTGCATGATCATCCCAAGGTCAATCGAAGGCGTCCGGCACGGCGGATGATCCGCAAGGGAGCGCCGAAGGCGGTGGAGAGGTTGCTGGAACGGAGTGTCTCGCGAAGCGGGCCGGAGGCGATGACGCGGCCGGCGCGGAGAAGGAGGGCGTGGGTGAAGCAGGGGACGATCTCCTCGACGTGATGGGTGACGAGAATGACGGAAGGCGAGCCGGGCGCGGGAGCGAGGCGTTGGACGAAGTCAAGGAAGAGCTCTCGGGCGACGGGGTCAAGCCCGGCACAGGGTTCGTCGAGGATGAGGAGGCTTGGGCGAGCCATGAGGGCGCGGGCGATGAGGACCCGCTGACGTTCGCCTTGGGAGAGGACGCCCCAGGGTCGGTCCTTGAGGTGGGGGCATTCGACCTGGTCGAGGAGCGCGAGGGCGCGCTTGCGGTCGGCGGGTCCGGGCCGGCCCCAGAAGTCGATCATGGCATGCTTGCCGCTGGCGACGGTGTCGAGGGCGGGCTCGGAGTCGGCCATCATCTGGCGGATGGAGGAGGAAACGATGCCGACCTTGAGGCGGAGCTGGCGCCAGTCGGACTCGCCGTATCGTTCGCCGAGGAGATCGATCTCGCCGGAGGTGGGCATGAAGTAGCCGGTGAGGGCGGCAAGGAGGGAGGTCTTGCCGCAGCCGTTGGGGCCAAGGATGACCCAATGCTCGCCGTGCAGGACGCGCCATGACACGTCCGACAGGATGGGCGTGTCATCGCGTTGGATGGAAAGGGACTGGATGTCGAGGACCGGGTGAGTCACTTGCGGAGGTGTGCAAGGATCTGGGCAGGGAAATAGGGGAGGGCACGCGCGACCTCCTTGAGCATGCGCGGGCTCATCTGGGAGGGCACGGTGGCGCGAACGTAGGCGCGGGGATGGACGAGGTTGGTGGGGAGGGGGCGGGCGGCGGCGGTGGCGGCGGGGAAGTCCGGGAGGCGCGGGGTGCGGACGAAGGCGAGGAGGTTCTGGACGTACCACCATGCGACCTCGTCGCGGTCCCAGAGTTGCCAGCGGAAGCAATCGACGGGGGTGAAGCCCTGCCTTTCGAAGAGCGGGATCCAGTAGGAGGGCCATTGCTCGTTGACGTGGTGGGTCCCGCCTTGGCCGGGGACGGCCGCGCTGAAGAGGACGACGTCGGCGAGGTTGCAGAGGTCGGAAACGAAGGAGGGGGCGCGGGAGGGGGCAAGGTGCTCGGCGACCTCGAGGCAGTTGGCGAGGTCGCAGCGGTTGGGGAGGGACAGGGGCCGGGAGAGGTCCCGGCGGTGGAAGCGGTCTGGGGGAAACAGGAGTTGGCCGTGCTGGACGACATGGCCGTCGATGCCGATGGCGTCGCAGCCGGCGTCGAGGTAGGCGCGGGTCCATGTGCCGGACCCGCAGCCTACGTCCACGACGGAGCGGGCGGGGAAAAGCTGGAGGGCGATGGGAACGACGGCGCGGGCGGAGGCGGCGGAGTCTTCCTTGAGGCCTTCGTAGTAGCGTGCGGAGTACGGGGAGGCCATGGGTTGGGCGTGGGGTTATGGGTTGCGGTAGGCCTCGGCGAGGAGGGTGACGGGGTGAACGACGCGGAGGGGGACGCCACGCTGCTTGAGGCCGTTCATGACCTGAAGGAGGCAGCCGGGGTTGCCGGTGGCGACGACGGAGGCGCCGGTGGAGAGGACATGGTCGATCTTGCGTTCGAGGAGGCGGGAGGCCATCTCGGGCTGGGTGAGGTTGTAGATGCCGGCGGAGCCGCAGCACCATGAGGCCTCGGGGAGCTCGACGAGGCGCAGGTTGGGGATGGCCCGGAGGAGCGCGCGAGGCTGGGCGGAGACCTTCTGGCCGTGGCAGAGGTGGCAGGATTCGTGGTAGGTGACGGCCTGCGGGGGTTGGCTGGACGAGGGGGAGGTGATGCCGACATGGGCGAGCCACTCGTGGATGTCCCGGATGCGTTCGTCCCAGAGCTTGGCGGCGTGGGCATGGCGTGGGTCGTCGTGGAGCAGCTTGTGGTAGTGCTTGAGGTGGGAGCCGCAGCCGCCGGCGTTGGTGATGATGGCGTCGTACTCGGAGGGCGGGAACTGGGAGAGGTTTCGGCGTGCCAGTTCCTTGGCGAGTTCCCATTCGCCGTTGTGGGCATGGAGTGAGCCGCAGCAGGACTGGTGTGGAGGGGCGTGGACCTCGCAGCCATTGCGGGCAAGGACCTCGGCGGTGTCGCGGTTGACGTCGGAGAAGATGAGGTCCTGGGCGCAGCCGGTGAGGAGCGCGACCTTGAACCGGCGCGTGCCGATGGCGGGGAGGACCGGGGGGATGATATCCTCGGAGAAGCGAGGTTGGACGGCCGGGGTCATGGCCTCGAGCTCGCGGAGGCGGCTCGGGAGGAGGCGGGTGAGGCCGGAGTCACGAACGACGGCCTGAAGGCCGGTGTCCTGCCACAGGCGCAGGGCGGCTCCTGCGGCCTGAAGGCGGCCATGGTCCATGAAGAGCCACTCGAGGGTGGCCTTGCGGATGCCATCGCGGCGTGGGTTGTCGAGGACGCCCGCCGCCTCGACCTCGGCGCGGGCATGTTCGAAAAGCTCGGCGTAGTTGACGCCCGCCGGGCATGCGGTCATGCACGCGAGGCAGCCGAGGCAGAAGTACATTTCCTCGCCAAAGGTCTTGGAGACGGGGAGGCGGTCGTCGGCGATGGCGCGCATGAGGGCGATGCGGCCGCGAGGGCTGTTACGCTCGAGCTTGGTGGCGTCGTAGGTGGGGCAGGAGGGCAGGCAAAGGCCACAGTGCATGCACTGCTGGACGACGGAGTAGTCGAGGCCCTTGAGGTGCCCCCCGGCGGAGAGGGGTCGGGGGGGGGACGGCGAGGCGGTCATGGGGCAGCGGGAGCGCCGACGGCCGGGTTCATGGTGGGGAGGGGTGGGGCGGATGGCTTCAGGCGAGGGCCTCCTCGCCCTCGAGGAAGCCCTGGAGCTGCCGGAGGCGGGTGGGGTGGCGCATCTTGCGGAGGGCCTTGGCCTCGATTTGTCGGATGCGTTCGCGGGTGACCTTGAACTGCTTGCCGACCTCCTCAAGCGTGCGGGAGTAGCCATCAACGAGGCCAAAGCGGAGCTCGAGGACTCGGCGTTCGCGCTCGGTGAGGGTGTCGAGGACGTCGGCCAGCTTTTCCTTGAGCAGGGCATAGCTGGTCATGTCGGAGGGGTTCTCGGCAGACTTGTCCTCGATGAAGTCGCCGAAGTTGGTGTCGTCGCTGTCGCCGACCGGGCTTTGCAGGGAAATGGGCTGCTGAGCCATCTTGAGGACGGCCCGGACGCGGTCCACGGGCATCTGCATCTCGTCGGCAATTTCCTCCGGTGTTGGCTCGCGTCCGAAGTCCTGGATGAGCTGTTTCTGGACCCGCATCAGCTTGTTGATCGTCTCGATCATGTGCACCGGGATGCGGATGGTGCG
>CAIYFP010000468.1 GCA_903925515.1 uncultured Verrucomicrobiota bacterium | reverse complement strand
TACCTGAGTGCCGTTGACCGTGAGGGTGATTTCACCCTCGGTCAGGCCATCGGTGGAGGTCTTGATGGCGGATTGCGCCCTGATTGGGGCTGCGGCCATGGCGTAGCCCACACCCAGCGCGGCCTGCAAGTGGAAAAGTCCCCGAGTATCGTCATCGCAACTGCGCCGGGTTGACCTACTTGCAGTACCACGGCAAGGTTGGCCATGATGACTTCACGACCCGTGCGCTGCATGTCACGATTCATCCTCGTTGCGCTTGCCTTCAAGTGCGTGGCATCGGATTGGCCCCAGTACAGGGGCTCTTGGCACGACGGGATTTCGAGGGAAACGGAGTTGGAACAGGAATGGCCTGTCGGCCAGCCTACGCAGGTTTGGAAGACGTCTGTCGGGGTGGGTTTCTCAGGCATGTCCGTCGCGAATGGACGGGTGTACACGGTTGGAAGTGATGGTCAAAGGAAGGGGGGCAAGGATACGGTATATTGCCTCGATGAAACAACCGGGAAGGAAGTTTGGCGCTTCAGCTATGCCCAGGATCTGGACCCCAAGTATTACGACGGCGGGCCTGGTGCTACGCCTACTGTTTCCAATGGGACGGTCTTCACGGTGGGTCGCCATGGACTCGTCCATGCGCTGGATGCCGCTTCTGGCAAGGTTGTCTGGGCCCGGGACGTTGCCAAGGAGCTTGGGCTTGCGAGGCCCGACTGGGGATTCAACGGCTCCGCGATTGTCCAAGGCGATGCATTGTTCCTCAACGCCGGAACCTCGGGCATTGCACTAGACTCGAAGACGGGAAAGGCAAGGTGGGTCAGCGGCAAGGAGGAATGTGGGTACGGGACTCCCGTGCCGTTCCAGCAAGGCGGACGCCCGCTTCTGCTGATGTTTGGAGCCAAGCACGTTCACGCCGTCGAGCCTGGCACTGGCAACGAGGCATGGAGGCTCCCGTGGAAGACCGACTGGAACGTGAACGCTTCCGACCCCGTCGTCGTACGTGACCGGATGTTTGTGAGCTCGGGCTACGGCACAGGCTGTGCGGTGTACGATCTCGCGTCCTCCATGCCGCGCCGCATTTGGACCAGCAAGGAGATCCGCGCCCAGATGGCATCCGTCATCGTGATCGGGAACCATGTCTATGGTGTGGACGGGCAAGGCGGGGACAAGGATTCCCGCCTCAAGTGCGTGGAATTGGAAACCGGGATCCTTAAGTGGGCGTCACCCATGGCCGAGACGGGCAACCTTGCTGCCGTGGGTCAACGTTTGCTGTGGCTGACTGGCTCAGGGGAACTGGTCGTGGTGCAGGCTGTGCCCGATGGGTATCGTGAGATTGCGCGCGCCCAGGTCAGCGGAGGAAAGCACTGGACGGCCCCCGTGATCGCAAATGGGCGCCTTCTTGTGCGCAACGCACGGGGCGATGTCGTATGCCTTGATATCAAGGGCGGGAAACCAAGATAACACGGCAAGAATCCCCGGGAGGCACGGGCATTGCGTTGCATGGCGGGACCGGCCGTGCCTCCAACCAAGATTTGAGACATGCTGAAGCACACATTGATTCACCCCGAGATCAACGAGATCCTCGCACGAGCCGGGCATCATGGACGAATCCTCATCGCGGACGGCAACTACCCCGCCTCTACCAAGAAAGGGCCAAGTGCCCGAGTCGTCTGCCTGAATCTGGCGCCCGGACTTGTGACGGTCGCGCAGGTGCTTGAGGTATTGCTATCCGCCGTGGTGGTTGACGAGGTCCACACCATGGGGATTCCCGAGGACGATCCCTACGCTCGCCTTGGCGAGCCTCCCGTGTGGGAGGAATTCCGGGGAATCCTGAGGCGCAAGGGGGGTGGCTTGATTCCGACCCCAATCCCCAAGTGGGAATTCTACAAGGCCGTGGAATCCCCGGATCATGTGCTGACCGTGCAGACGGGTGACCAAGCTCTCTGGGCCAACCTTTTGCTCTCCATCGGTTGCCGGACCCATTGAGCTGGGGACACGGTCCTTGCCGGTCCCATCCAAAACGCCACGGAGTGCGGCGATCCTTCGAGAATTGGACTTGGAATCGTGAGGGTTTTTCGAGGGCAAGGAAGAGCTACACCGACATGGGCGCGCCACGGCCTTGCAGGACCGCTTGAACCGTCCCATGGACCGGACGGCTTCCCAAATCCCATCGTAAGGCGGAACGACGCTCCCGATCCACAAGCAGGTGAGTGACGGCAGGCTGCGCGACGACACGCCATCGTGGCGGATGGGCATGAACCCCGGCATGGGCATCCGCGAGACGGCATGCTTCGCGTCATGGCGGCATGGCGCGAGGAATTCCCCGCTGCCTGCATTTCGGAATCCGCGCAGGAGGCGGCTTGGATTTTTTCACGCCAAGATCAGGGCCAAGGCAGGCCTTGCTTGATGGGGCCAGTGAAACCTGCCCCGGCGGCCAACCGGCGGTCTCATGGGTGGACGCCGAGGGGAGCTGTCTTTTCGAGCCTCCGTCGGCCCAGCGTGAGGTCAGAACCGGGCACTCAAAAACTCCTTACGCGGTGACCAGGGAGATTTGCCGGGCCTGGGCACCGCATGGGAACCCGCTGACGGCATCCGAGCTGTCCCAAGACGCATGCCTGCCATCATGGGTGATTGCGAAGCGCCATTAGCGGCCGGATTCCATGCGACGAAGCAGCTCGGCGACGCGGTCGGTGTCGGTGCCCATGGGCATGGCGTCGAGGATCCAGCGGAGGTCGGAGCGCGCCCCCTCGATGTCGCCGGACTGGGCGCGGATGCGGGCGCGCTCGATGCGTTGCGCGGACTGGGCGCGGGTATCGGGCGCGATGGCGACGAGGAGGTCGGCGTAGGGCAGGGAGGCGGCGGGGCCGTCCTGGCGCTCGGAGAACGCGAGGAGGTTGTTGACGAGGCGGACGATGATCTCGCGCGGGGTGGCGGCGCTCATGAGGTCGGCGCGCACGGGGACGCCCGCGAACTCGGAGCCCATGTCGCTGGCTTCCGAGTGGGTGAGGACTCGGCCGCCATGGAAGACGTCGATGAGGCGGCGCGGGCCCTCGGCGGGTTGATGGGCGACAAGGAAGTGGCCGGGCAAGGGCCATCCCACGACCCCGTTGATTCCGGCGCGGCGGGCGACGTCCATGAACACGATCGCAAGGGTGATGGGCAGGCCCTCGCGGTCTTCAAGGACGGAGTGCAGGTGGCTGTTGGCGCGGTTCTGGTAGTCATGGCGGCTGCCATGGAATCCGTTTTCCGCGAAGAGGAAGTCGCGGAGCACGTCGAGTCGCTCGGCATCCGTGGACTCTTTCCTGAAGCGCGACGCCGCCTCGGCGGCCATGGCCTCCAACTCCGCGAGCGCAGCATCGATGTCGGCGTCCGGGTCGTCATGACGCGCGACGACGAGGGCGGCGCGGGCGAGATGGACCTCGGGCTCGGACTGGGCGAGCTCGCGGGCGAGTTCGGCGGCGGCTTGCTCGCGGTGTAGGGATGCCGAGAGCGACCGGAGCCGGGCGGCCTCGGCGTCAAGTTGGCGGGCACGATTGGCAAGGAACGACCGCGCGACGGGAAGGTTCGTGCGAAGGGCGTCGCGCTCGGCGTCCCCGATGCGCGCGGAGGGAACGTCGGCCCCGCCTAGTGCCATGACGAGTCCGGGGTCCAGCGCGGCGGGCGATTCGGCCGCGGCTGCGGGGCCGGACTTGAACGCGCGGAACTCGGCGACGGTGTTGCGAAACTTCGCGAGCCCGACGCGGCGTCCGTGGAGGGGCACGTCGCGGAGGTCGAACACGACGGACCCGTTGACGAGGCAGGTCATGCGCCCGGGCTCGGTCCGGACACGGAGGTGGTTCCATTCGCCAGGCCGGTAGGCCGGGGACGGCACGGTGCCGAGAATGCGCCATGCGAAGATGTCCTCGCCGTCGAAGGACGTGAGCCGGAGCTGGCCGGCCGTCGGATAGAAGCCGAGGTGCAGCCCCGAGTCGTCGCCGCCGAAGACGATGCCGGCCGCCCCGGACTCGTCGGCGAGCCGGACAAGGACGGAGACCTCGGCAGGTTCGCCGGGCATCGGTTGGCGGTGGAGGGCAAAGCTGCGCCCGCCAAAGCCGGAGCCGGCGCCCTCGACGAGGATCTTGCCGGACTTTTGGCGCCAGCGAGAGCCCATGCGGGGCTCCCATTCGGCGGGGTTGAGCAGGCCGGTGCGAATCCAGCGGGCGTACGGGACGGGGCTGGGGCTTTCGAGGAGCGGCAGGAGCAGGTCGATGGGGGTGGCGAAGCCGAGGTTGCGGGTGAGCAGGGACTTGGCGTTCACGATCCCGTGGACCCGGCCCTCGCGGTCGAGGACGGGCCCGCCGGAGTTGCCGGGCTCGATCGGGATGGCGAGCTGGAGCAGGTCCACGCCGTCCAGGGTGCGCCGCCCCGAGAGCACGCCGGAGACGACGGAATCCACAAGGCCCATCGGGTTGCCGAGGGCC
>CAIYFP010000467.1 GCA_903925515.1 uncultured Verrucomicrobiota bacterium | reverse complement strand
TGCCGTAGCCGACGAGGCCGACGGTGAAGGCCTGGAGGAGGAGCATGGCGGAGAGAAGGGCGTTGGAGGCGCCCATGGCCTTGAGGGCGCCAAGGTTGCGGAGGTTTTCGAGGACGAAGGAATAGAAGGTCTGGCCTGCGATGGCGACGCCGACGATGAAGCCGAGGAGGATGGTGGTCATGAAGCTGGCGGGGATGCCGGTGTTCTTCCAGATCCATGCCAGGGTGCTTTGCTCGAACTCGGGGACGGTGTAGGCGCGGAGGCCGGTCTCGGCGGTGATGTTGGCGGCGGCGACCTCGGGCGGGACGCCGGGGGCGGGCGAGGCCAGGATCATGGAGAGCATCTTGCGTTGGCGCGGGGCAAACTGGAGGGCTTGGTCGTACGTGGAGAACACGTAGGGATAGCCGAAGAAATGGCGTTCGGTCCGGCAGATGCCGACGACGCGGGCCTCCCGGTCGTTGATTTCGAAGACGTCGCCGACGGCGAGGCGTCGCGGGGCGCGGCCGGGGCCGGGCGGGGTGCCAAGGCGTTCGGCGGCGAGCTCGTCGATGACGACGGCATTGGCGACCCGGAGTTGCTCGATCTCGCCCGCGAGCATGCGCGCGGGACGCCCGAAGAGCGTGCCCGCATGGAGGCCGATCATCTGGACGAGCTTCTCGGAGCCGTCGATGGCGCGGGCCTTGAGGACGCCCTGGAAGAGGGGCATGGCGAAATCCACGCCCGAGACGGAGCGGACACGATTGACGTCGGTGTCGCGGAGGGCCTTGGTCTCGTTGACCTGCTGGACCCGGCGCTCCACGACCCAGATGGGGGCGCGCATGTTCCGCATGTGGGAGGTGGTCCATGACAGCAGGCCTTGGAACACGGCGTTCTGCTGCGTCATGAGCAGCGCGGAGAAGGTGAGGCCGCCGACAAGCATGAAGTACTTCGCGCGGTCACCCAGCAGCATGCGGAGTGCGAGATGAAACATGGGGGATGAGTGGGCAAGATGGACGCGCCCGCCGTGCGACAAGGGTTTGGCGGATGCGTGGGAAGTCAAACGGGCAGTCGCCCCTCCCATCGCCGGATCATTCCTTGGAACGGAACGATCACCGGATCCAGTCCATGGCCCCCTTCCCGGGCATTTCAAGAAATCCATCCCCGAAAACCAGGGGGGCTTCCTGCCAACATCGGAACTTGGATTCGGGAGGCGGCATCCGGCTTGTGGACCTTGGGCCGGGGGGGACAGGATTGGGTTCAAGCGTGATGAAGGCGTTGTTGCGGCTTGCGGCGTGGGCGGTGTGGGGCGTGGTGCTTGGCGTCGCCATGGTCATGGCGTCGGATGGGGTGCGGGTGGGCGGGCTATGGGGGTCTCGACCCAACATCATCGTGATCATCACGGACGACCAAGGCTGGGGGGAGTTGTCATGCCATGGGAACCCGGTGCTGAGGACGCCGAACCTCGACCGGTTGCACCGGGAGTCGGTGAGGTTCACGCGTTTTCACGTGAGCCCGACGTGCGCGCCGACGCGCGCGGCGTTGATGACGGGGCGGCATGAGTTCCGGTCCGGGGTGACGCACACGGTGAACGAGCGCGAGAGGCTGGACCTTGCTGCGACGACGTTGCCGGAGCTCTTGATGCGGGCGGGATATTCGACCGGGATCTTCGGGAAGTGGCACCTTGGGGACGAGGAGGAGTACCAGCCAGGGCGACGGGGCTTCGAGAAGGCGTTCGTCCATGGGGCAGGCGGGATCGGGCAGGTATTCCCCGGGAGTTGCGGGGACGCGCCGGGCAACACGTACCATGATCCATGGGTGCGGCATGACGGGCGGTTTGAGAGGCGCCGGGGGTATTGCACGGACGTGTTCGTGGACGCGGCGTGGGACTGGATCGAGTCCGTCGCCCGGCGACGTCGGCCGTTCCTTGCGTGGATTTCGCCGAACGCGCCGCACGACCCGTTCGTGAGCCCCGGGGAGGCATGGGAGAAGCCGTATCGCGGGCGCGGGCTGCCAGAGATGGCGGTGCGGTACTACGCGATGATCGCGCACCTTGATGCGGCGGTGGGGCGGTTGATGGACCGGTTGGACGGAGCCGGGCTGGGCCGGGAGACGTTGGTGGTCTTCATGACGGACAACGGGCATTCGGTGCCGGGCATCTTCAACGGGGGGATGCGGGCGATGAAGGGGACGGTGTATGAGGGGGGGATTCGGGTGCCGAGTTTCTGGCGCTGGCCGGGTCGTATTGCCGCCGGCGTGGATGCGCCGCAGTTGACGGCGCATCTTGACGTGATGCCGACCTTGCTGGGGCTGGCTGGGGCGAGGGTACCGGAGGGGGTGGAGGGGAGGTCGCTCGTCCCGTTGCTGGAGGATGTGGGCGCGGCATGGGAGGAGCGTTTGCTGTTCTCGCATCTGGGACGGTGGAAGACGGGCGGGGCCAAGGAGGCCATGCACCAACAGGGGGCGGTGATGGGCAGCCGGTACAAGCTGGTGAACGACACGGAGCTTTACGACCTTGTGCTGGACCCGGGGGAGACTGTGAACCGGATCGAGGCCCTTCCGGGCGTGGCGGCGAGGCTGCGCACGGCGTATCGGGAATGGTGGGAGGGGATCCTTGGCACGGCGCAGCTCCATGAATGGAGCCTTGGGCCGTACGTGAACCCGTTCAGGCAGGCATTCGACGAGCAATTCGGGGGGATGCCCACGGTGGCGGAGCAGGAGCGGATGGACCCGACGCGGAAGTTCGTGATGGACCGGGCGCGGTAGGGCGTGGGTGACGCGGGGGACGGTTCTGGCTGGTTGATGCGGGGCGCGGGCGTGGGGTGGGCATGGATCACCGTGCGGATGCCATGGCTTGCTTGGGTGGGAAGAGGGCCCGTGCGAGCAGGGCGAAGAGGGCGGCCGCGAGGAGCATGAGGGCGGCGTAGAGGAGGAACTCGGTGGAACCCGAAGCCTTGAAGACGGCGGTGTTGAGGCGGGTCAAGACGGCCACGAGGAAGTTGCCGAGGGCGGTGCAGAGGAGCCAAAGGCTCATGACGAGACCGCGGTGTTGGGCAGGGGCGTGGGCATAGGCGAACTCAAGGCCGGTGGCGCTGACGAGGACCTCGCCCAATTCAAGGACGGTGTACTGGACCATTTGCCATTGAAGGGGCGGGGTGGCGCCGCCCTCGATGTGCCGTTGCACCAGGGCGCAGAGGACGAAGGAGAGGGCGGCGAATCCGAACCCGGCCTGCATCCGGGACAGGGGGCTCCATGCGCGTCCATTCCGGGCAAGCCATGGGTAGAGACCGAGGGTGAGGACGGGCACCCATGCGAGGACGAGGAGCGCGGAGAAGGATTGCATCCGTTCGCCATCGACGCGGTAGCCGAGCAGGAGGAAGGGGCGCATCTTCTCGCCCTGCACGACCCAGCTTGTGTTGATCTGGTCGTAGAGGGCCCAGAAGACGGGGACGGGAGAGAGGACGAGGGCGACCTTGAGCACATCGTGCCACCCGGAGCGCGCGGAGGTGGCGGCGGCAGGCTCCGGGTTGGGCGAGGGATGGGGGCCGGGGGGGATACGGACGTAGTGGCGCGAGCCGGCGTAGAAGGCAAGGGCGGCGATGCCCATGAAGAGGCCGGGGATGCCGAAGGCCCAGCGATGGCCATGGTGGTCGCGGATCCACGGGACGAGGGCGAAGCCGAAGAAGGCGCCGAAGTTAATGGATGCGTAGAAAAGCCCATAGACGCGGGCGAGGCGCTGGGCTGGGCCGGGCGGGAATTGGTCGCCGACGAAGGCGGAGACGCAGGGCTTGATGCCGCCCGCGCCGAGGGCGATCAGCGCGAGGCCCACCATGAGGCCGTCGCGGGAGGCGTCGGTGAGGGCGATCCAGCCATGGCCGGCGCAGTAGAACAGGGAGAGCCAGAGGATGGTCCGGTAGCGGCCGAGCCAGCGGTCGGCGAGGAGGCCGCCGAGGATGGGGAGGAGATACACGCCGGTCTTGAAGAGGTGGAGGGTTTCCTTCGCGTTGGCCTCGCCCATGGCGAGGGTGTTCTTGAGGTAGAGCATCAGGATGGAAACCATCCCGTAGTAGGAGAAGCGCTCGCAGGCCTCCATCGTGATGATGAAGGGGACGGAACGTGCGGGGCGGTGGGGATTCAAGAGGAGCGCGGGCTAGTAGGTGGCGCGCACGCGGTAGAAGCGGGAGGCGGGGGCGCCGGGCGAGTCCTCGACGGTGACGACGGGGAGGTTGAGGGAGGGGGAGTCGGAGGGGAGGCCGGTGCCGGTGGAGACGGTGGCGGGAAGCTCG
>CAIYFP010000466.1 GCA_903925515.1 uncultured Verrucomicrobiota bacterium | reverse complement strand
GCGAAGGCCTGCTGGGCGTTGAGGAGGGGGACGTTGGCGGAGAGACGGGCGTCGGGGACGGAGCCGGAGGCGAGCTGGGAGGCGTTGAGGGCGGTGATGAGCGAACCGTCGGTGGCGAGGGCGGGGAGGTTGGCGAGGGAGAGGACGCCGGAGACGCCGGAGGCTGGGACGGCCTGGGCGGTGGCGGCGGCCGTTGCGAACTGGGCTTGCGGGGAGGCGAGGACGGGGCGGCGCGGGGCGAGGGTGGAGAAGGAGGGTGCGCCGTTGGTGCGAACGGCGAGTTCGATCCAGCGGTCCTGGCCGTTGAAGGAGCCATGGCCGAAGTCGAGGGAGAGGGAGAAGAGGCCGTTGGTGACGAGTGTCGCGGGGAAGGAGAGGACGGGGCCGATGCGTGAGCCGTCGGTGGCAGCGGGATAGAGGGAGAAGGACAGGTCGTAGTTGCCGTTGGCGGGGCGCGCGTTGTCGGCAAGGCGGCCTTGGTAGGTGAACGCGTTGCCCTGCGCGAGGGCGGGGACGGGAAAGAGAAAGGCCGTGAGAGCCACGGCCGCGGCTGCCCGAGGGACGCCATGGAGGGCGTCCCGTCGTCTTGGGTTAGGCAGTTGGAAAGGGAAGCGCATGGGGTGACGGGACGAGGCGGTCACTGGACGCGCATGATGTAGGCCAGGACAAAGTACGGAGGCATGGCCACAAACGATTGATTCCCACCCGCATCGGTGAGGTGAACCGTGACATCCAATTCGTGGGAGTGGGCCTCGTGCGAGAGGGATCGCTGGACAGCAAGCGAGCTCGGATATCCCGATGCGTAACTCACCTGATCCAAAGGCCGTCCTCCGCGGGGGACGGATGCCGTGTTGTAGGAGTGGAAATGGCTTTCACTTCTCGACGTGAAGACGCCCGGGGGATCCACCAGATGGCCGTGGTGAGACATGTTCTCCATGCCGATGCTCCTGATTGTCTGGCCACCCACTTGCCCGATGGACCTGCCGGTAAGGCCCTGCCCCTGCCCCTGCCCGAGCACAAACCTCCCCGTCAGGTTCGGCGTCGTGCGTCCATTGACCGTGCGGCCGTCGCAGAGGGCCCAACCCGTCGGGGGCGTGGTGCCCGACCAGATGACGATGCCGCCCAGCGGGATGGTGCCTCCCCCCACAAACGACGAGGCATTGAGGTCACCCGTCACGTTCATGGTTTGGTCTCCCAGGAGCGAGTCGGCCATGACGGTGCCGCCCACGTCCAAGGTAGCCGAGGGGTTTTCCACGTTGATCCCGACGTTGGCACCGACGGTCCGCAGCACGCGCGTGCCCTGGGCGTTGGCGAGGGCTTCGGCGGTGATGGAATGCAGGCTCAGGAACGAGTACGGCTGCGAAAGGAGCTGGAAACGCGGGTTCATGACGACATCCGCGCCGCCCGTGCCGAGGCCCTTCACGGTCACTTCGAGGTAGCGCGCCCCGTCCACCCCGAAGGCAAGGACGTTTTCGAGGGACGGTTTCGGCTCCACGCCCACGCTCATGCCGTCGCCGAGCTGGACCGCGTAACTGCCCTTGTAAACGGTGACGGACTGAAGCTCCGACCAGAGCGGGCTTCCGCCGGATTCCGCCGCGAAGATGCGGAACACGAGGTCATGGTTGCGCGGGTTGGGCGAGCCGAGCGGGTTGCCGGCCTCGTCCGCGAGGTAGCCTTGATGGTTCAGTTGACCCGGCGGATTGGGTGTCGCCGGGGGGCGTGCGTTGGGATCGGCCTTCTTGACCCGAAGCTGGCCAAACGCAGAGCCGGCATGATTGGGGTCCGAGATGGCTGCAACCACGGAGTAGACGCCCACGTTGGTGGGAGCGTTGGGCGAGCCGTTGTAGGTGACGCTCCATGGAAGGCCGGGGGGGGCGGTTGCCGCGATGACGGGCCGCGCCTTCCCGTTGAACGACTGGTTGAGGTTGCCCAGCGTGAGGGTTGCAACCTTCTTGGCCACCACCAGAGAACCCGTCGCGCTCCCGGAGTAGTCCCCGGTGAGCGGGGAAACCACCACGGCATACGTGCCGGCGTTCGTGGGGGCGGTGGTCGAGCCATTGTACGTGATCCGGACCGGGACATTCGGCGGAGCGGTCGTCACGGTCACCGAGCGCGCGGTGCCGTCGTAGGTCTGACTGAGACCACCCAAGGTGAACGTGGTCGGAGTGGGCACGACGACCCGAAGGACCAACTCGCCGTCGGCAAGGGCCGGAACCGCGCCAGTCCCGGACGCAAGCCCTGCGTCCGTGAAGGTGACCGATGTGGGCGCGGTGCCGGCGACGGACCCGCCTTGCCCCTTGGCCACCAGCTTGTAGGTGCCCACCCCAAGGGCGGACCCCGTCTTGCGCACCCGCAGGCTCGTCCCCGGGCCCACGATCAT
>CAIYFP010000465.1 GCA_903925515.1 uncultured Verrucomicrobiota bacterium | reverse complement strand
GCGCGGCTCGTCGAGGAGAACCGCCGCAGGTCCCGGCTCCAGCCCGAGTTCGAGCTCGCCGACACCGGCGTGTTCGACGAGGGCCGCTACTTCGACGTCGAGGTCCAGTATGCGAAGCAGTCGCCGGAGGACATCCTCGTGCGCATCGTGGTGACCAACCGGGGGCCCGAGGCCGCGACGCTGCATGTCCTGCCCACGTTCTGGTTCCGCAACACATGGTCATGGGACTGCACCCACGAGGGCTGCGAGCCCAGGCCGCGCATCCGGGCCGACGGCACCGACGCGGCATGGGCCGAGCACCGGACGCTGGGTCGGTACCTGCTTGAGTTCGGGCCGGGCCCGGGCGGCGGGCACGGGCCGTTGTGGTTCACGGAAAACGACACGAACCACGAGCGTTTGTTCGGCGTGGGCAATGCCACGCCGCACGTGAAGGACGCGTTCCACCGCCGCCTCGTGCAGGGCGAGCGGGACGCGGTCAACCCGGCGGGCGTCGGGACCAAGGTCTGCGCATGGCA
Source organism: uncultured Verrucomicrobiota bacterium (assembly GCA_903925515.1). Lineage (GTDB taxonomy): Bacteria > Verrucomicrobiota > Verrucomicrobiia > Limisphaerales > UBA9464 > UBA6176. Next base: position 14,596 of record CAIYFP010000465.1, on the reverse strand, counting down.
CGAGGTCGCGCTCGGTCCCGGCGAGTCGCGCACGCTCGAGGCACGATGGGTCGCCGAGGCCGAGGCCAGCCTGCGCTGGCGCGCGAGCCCGCTTCGGCCGGGCTCCACCGACACCGTGTTCCACCAGCGCGCCCGCGAGTCCGCCGCGCACCACGAGGCGTTGCTTGACCTCGGGATGACGCCGGAAGAGCGGCGGGTCGCCGAGCAGGCCTGCGCGGGCTTGCTCTGGAGCAAGCAGTTCTACCACTACGTGGTCGCGGACTGGCTGGAGGGCGACCCCGGGCACCCGCCCCCGCCCGAGGCCCGGAAGCACGGGCGCAACTCCGAATGGCGCCATGTCCATGCGCGGGACGTGATCTCCATGCCGGACAAGTGGGAGTACCCGTGGTTCGCCGCATGGGACCTCGCCTTCCACATGATCCCCTTCGCCATGCTCGACGGGGACTTCGCGAAGGCCCAGCTCGGGCTGATGCTGCGCGAATGGTACATGCACCCAAACGGGCAGATCCCCGCCTACGAGTTCGCGTTCGGCGACGTCAACCCGCCCGTCCATGCATGGGCCGCATGGCGCGTGTACAAGCTCACCGCGCCACGCGGCCGGCGCGACCGCGACTTCCTTGAGTCCGTCTTCCAGAAGCTCCTGCTCAACTTCACGTGGTGGGTCAACCGGAAGGATGCCGCCGGCAAGAACCTCTTCAGCGGCGGGTTTCTCGGCCTCGACAACATCGGCGTGTTCGATCGTTCCAAGCCATTGCCCGGGGGCGGGACGTTGCAGCAGGCGGACGGCACGGCGTGGATGGCGTTCTACTCGCTGACGATGCTGGCCATGGCGCTCGAGCTGGCGCACGACGGCCAGCGCGTCCGGCCCGCCTACGAGGACATGGCCAGCAAGTTCCTCGAGCACTTCGTCCAGATCGCCGAGGCCATGAACACGCTGGGTGGCACGGGGCTGTGGGACGAGGAGGACGGCTTCTACCATGACCAGCTTGAGATGGACGGCCAACGCATCCCCCTCCGCACCCGCTCCATGGTTGGCCTGCTCCCCCTCATCGCCGTCGAGGTCCTCGACGAGGAGCAAATCGTCCGCCTCCCCGGCTTCCGGAAACGCCTCGCATGGTTCGTCTCCCACAAGCACGGCCTCGACCGCGGCATCGCCCTCGGCCGATCCAATTCCCGCAAGAAGCTCCTCCTCGCCATCCCCACCCGCGACCGCCTCCGCCGCGTCCTGCGCTACCTCCTCGACGAGTCCGAGTTCCTCTCCCCGTTCGGCATCCGTTCCCTGTCCCGGTTCCATGAGAAGAACCCCTTCGTGTTCGAGTGCGATGGCGCCGTCCACCGCGTGGACTACGTGCCCGGCGAGTCCACGACCTACCTGTTCGGCGGCAACTCCAACTGGCGCGGCCCCGTTTGGTTCCCGGTCAACTACCTGATCGGCGAGGCCCTTGAACGCTACCACCACTTCTATGGCGACGAGTTCACCGTCGAATGCCCCACCGGTTCCGGCCGCTTCATGACCCTCCGCGAGGCCGCGCTCGAAATCGAACGACGCCTCGCCTCCCTCTTCCTCCCGGGCCCGGACAGCACGCGGCCGGCCATGTCCGGCCATCCTGTCTTCAGCGCCGACCCCCATTGGCGCGACCTCGTCCAGTTCCACGAGTACTTCCATGCCGAGACCGGCCGCGGCTGCGGTGCCAACCACCAGACCGGCTGGACCGCCTTGGTCCTTCGTTACCTCGGCGACGTGGCGCGCCGACGCCAAGGGTGAGGTCCGGCCCCGCCCCACCCCACCCCAAATCCCCGCGCAAGAAGGGGGGGGGAATCTCTCGATCCCCAGGCGGAAGGGTTGCGGCGGGCTGCGTGCCGACACGCCCTCATGGCGGATGAGCATGAACCCATGCTTGGGCATCCCTTGGACTCCATTCTTCGCGTCATGGCGGCATGGATTTCTTCACGCCAAGACGCCATGAGCACCCGTCATTTCAACCCTCCGTCGGCGCAGCGTGAGGCGAGAACCGGGCACCCAGCAACCGCTTATGCGCGGATCAGGGCCCACCCCTCCCCGTTGACGGATGCGACCCGCGTGGACGGGCGTAGGGTCCGCCCATGAATGCCGCCCCCGTGCCCGCCGCCCCCGTGCCCGCCGCCGCCAACCGCCTCAGAAGGGCCCTCGCCCTTGGAGGCTGGCTCCTCGTCGCATTCATCCCCGCCCTCAGCGGCGCGATCGCCCCGCCCGGCGACTGGTACCGGGCCCTTGCCAAGCCCGAATGGAACCCTCCGGGCTGGGTGTTCGGACCCGCGTGGACATTCCTCTACGCCTCCATGGGCGTCGCGGCATGGTTGGTCTGGGGCCGGGGCGGGTTGCGTGCGCGCCGACGCGAGCTCGGTTGGTTCATGGTTCAATGGCTTCTCAACGCGATTTGGTCGCCCCTCTTCTTTGGACTGCATCAGCCGGGCTGGGCGTTCGCCGAAATCCTCCTCCTCGGGGCGTCCATTGCCATCACCGGGCTCTACTTCGCACGCGCGCATCTCGTCGCCGGGCTTCTGTTCCTTCCCTACCTCGCATGGGTGACCTTCGCGGCCCTCCTCAACTTCACCCTGTGGCGCATGAACCGCTGAAACGACCTGCCCGCCCGGGATGGCTCTCGCCACTCCTGCATCGACCGCGCCCGGAAGCCGCGAAAGACTCGACCCATGATCTCCCTTAACACGGACGCCGGCGCGGGCATCGTCCCCGCGCACAAGGACTACGTGCGCGTCCATGTCCGGCTTGCGCATGTCGTGCCGGAGGTTTCCCGGGTCCTTGTCATCCCGCGCAACGCCAACCTCGGCTGGCTCCACGCGGTGCTCCAGGTCGCCATGGGCTGGACCAACAGCCACCTCCACCACTTCCGCCTTGGCGACCGCACCTTTTCCGCCCCTTCCTTCCAGCTCGAGGCCTTCGAGGGCGATCCCCCGGTCGAGGACGAGGAGACCTCCGGCATCGAGCTCTTCCTCCGCGCCACGTCCGCCCCATTCCTCTACGAGTATGACTTCGGCGACTCATGGATGCACCGCATCACGTTCGATGCCGTCCCCGAGGGACTGCCAGTCACCCCTCGCCGTGCCACCTGTGCGGACGGATCCGGCGCGTGCCCGCCCGAGGACTGCGGCGGCCCGCCCGGCTACGCCAACCTCATCCAGGTCATGGGCAACCCCAAGCATCCCGAGCACCGCTCCATGAAGGCATGGCTCGGCCGCAAGCTCGACCCCAGCTTATTCTCCATCGAGGACACCACCGGCTTCCTCGCCATGCTCCCATGGCCGCGAGTCAGCGAACGATCCCTGCGCAGGGTGTTGCTCGCCCAATCCCGCGCCCGGTAGCCATCGCCCCCCCAAACACTCCCCGTCCGGCCCCTGCTGCTACGGCACCGCCCGGAACCTGAAGAAACGCGGCTCCGCCCCGGGCCATGTCTCGAACGTCCCGGGCACCCCCATGACCTCCTCCAGCGTCCATGTGGACAGGTCCGGCGAGGATTCCACGGACGCCCGGACGTCCGGCGGCCCGTCCACCGGCACCGCGTAGCGCCCGCCCAACGTCAAAACCGGCGCACCCGTCGTCAGGCGCGTCACGAAGCCAAGGTCGCGCGTCGCCATGTAGGTCAGCCGCGCGCGCACCCCCTGTCCCGGGTTCCCCGCCGAGCCATTCGCAATCCGCAACGTCAACCACCCCGTCTCCGGCGGCTGGTACGTCCATGAGGCCACCCCCGTGACCACCCTCTCCGAGACGCGGGCCCCGCCCGCCCCCTCCAGCCACGCGCGCACCGGCAACCCGGGGAGCGTCGGCTGGATTCGCACCATCACCGCCTTGCCCAGCCCGGCATGGATCCGCCCCACCGTCCGGACCTCCGTTGAGTTTGCTGGCAACGCCCCGCCCTGCCCAAGGGACGACGGATGCGAGTCGCCAAGGTCGTCCGCCATCTCCCATTCCTGCGCCGTCAGGATTGCGTCGGGCGGCGTGCGCGAAGCGGCCCCGACGGGCGCCCACACCGAGTACCCGCGCCGCACGCTCGTGCCATCCGTGGGCGGAACCTCGAGCGACGCCCGACCGTCGTTGCCCACCACCGCCTCCATGCCCGACGCGCCGGAGTAATCCTTCAGGCGCGTCCCGGCGGGGAAAGCCGTCTGGACGTTCACCCGTTGCCATCGGCTCGGATGGTCGCTGGCCATGACAACCGCCCGGGCACGACGCTCGATGGCGAGAAGGTCCGGCCCCTGCCATCGCACAAGGTATTCCCCATCCTTGAACCGCAGGTTGGCATGGCACCAGATGAGGTTCCGCAGGTAGTCGCGCACCGGCAACGCCGCCGGGTCCGAGGGCCGGTGGGTCCAGCGCCGGCCCGTGGAGTGCAGGTCGAACAAGTCCTCGAAGAATACGCACGGGACGCCGTCCATCGCGAACGCCACCGCATGGGCCGCCTGGACGCGGTCGTCGCCCGGGTCGATGTGCCCGCCAATCTCGTTGCTCGCGTCCCAGCCCACATACCGCCCCGACGCGTCCAGAACGGGCCGGAACGTGTCGTGACTGTTCACGAACGGCACCGTGCGCGACCGCCGGCGCTGCTGCGCGGCGGGGAGCGAACCCATGTCGAAGGCGCCCCGGGCATCCGTCATGGCCTTGAGCGCGCCGCGCAGTCCGAAGTCGAAGGTCCCCGCCACGTCCACGAACCCGTCGCTGTTGTTGGTCGCGTCCACCCATCCGTCGAGCTCGCCTGCGCCCCCCACGTATTCCCCCACGCAGAACATGTCTGGCCCCATCGAGGCGAACCCGGCGTTGTAGGCGGCGTTCCATGCGAAGTCCTTGGCCGCCCATGTCTCGAAGTGCTTCACCGCGTCCATTCGCAGCCCGTCCACGCCCGTCTGCTGGCGCAGCCAGACCACCCATGCGCGCATCCCGTTGCGCATGGGATCGATGCCTTGCACCGGGTTGAACGTCGCGTTGGAGCTTTGCCCGCGTGCGAGCCGGTAATAGCAGATGTCCGGCCCGAACATTTGGCCCGTGACGTCGCCCGAGCTCGTGTTGTGGTCCGGGTTGGGGTGGAAGTTCTGCCAGTTCCTCGGGAAACGCCCGCGACGTGCGAGGTAGTTGGTCGCGGTCTCGTTGATGGCGGGCGTGGCCCAGCAGACATGGCGGAAGTTCTTGAACGTGTCGCCCGGCGCCGCCGGGTCCGAGCCGCCCGCGCCGGTCGCCGAACCGGCGCCCGTGAAGTGGTTGAACACGACGTCCTGCACGACCCGGATGCCGTTCGCGTGGAGCACGGCCACGCAACGCAGGTACTCGTCCTTCGTCCCGAACCGGGTCCGGGTGGAGCCGCACTGGAACTTGTCGCCGAGATCGTAGGGGTCGAAGGGGGCGTACCCGACGGAGCCGGTGGCGTTTTGGTTCTTGATGGCGGGCGGGATCCAGACGCCGTCCACGCCGAGTTCCCGCAGCCGTGGAGCAAGGCGCGCAAGGTAGTCCGCCCACGACGCGGGGTGGTTGTTGTTCCAGTAGTTCCACCAGAAGCCCTGGAGGAGAACCTCCGGCGAACCGGCGACCAACCCGGCCGTCCCCAGCCATGCCGCCGCTGCCCAACCGAGCCCCCGCCCAACGCACCCGCCACCCAACACGCGCCCGACATCCATGCCGGCACGCTATGGACGACACGCCCGTCCCGAAAGTCCGACCTTGGCCCCCTACCCCTCCCGCGAAAGCATGTCGCGCAAGCAACCTTCCACCACGTCCACCGGCAGGTGTCCAAGGCCCTCCGCATGACGCAGGCACAGGAACCGCCGGCTCTGCGGGCGCCACACCGCCTCGCATGTCGGACCCCACAAGACCATGCCCCGCACGCCCGTCGCCGCCGCAAGGTGCGTCACCCCCGAGTCGTGCCCCACGAACAACGAGGCTCCCGCGATCCTTCGCGCCAACTCCGGCAATGGCTCCGAGACGACATGCCGAACCGACGCCAGCCCGTGTGCCAACCCAGGCAACGCTTCCGCCTCCGCCTCGCCGCCGACGAGGTCCACGTCCATTCCCCCGGCCGCGTCCAACCGCTCCAGCAGCAGCCGCCACTTGTCCTCCGGCCAGTTCTTGCGGCGCCCGCCCGAGCCCGGGTGCGCCACGATCCGCGCACGCGCCCCCAGGGCGCCCACGCCGGTCGCCAGCCCAAGCCCCGCAAGGCTGGGCACGGGGTCCGCCCCGAAGATCGCCAGCCGCTCGAGCGGACGCATCAACTGGGCCACGGCATGCACCTCCGAGGGCTCCTCCGGCCGGTGCGGCCCCTCGATGAACTGCGCGCGCGACACCCGCCCCACGTTCGCCCGGAAATGACCGTCCGGGTCATAGAGGTAGCTCAGCACCACGTTGAAGGACCCGAAGTAGTCCGCCCATTCCGCGTCGAGGTCGCCCTTCCGCGCGAAGAAGCCCGCCAGTCCACGCGACTCCATCGCCCGCGTGCCGTCCACGATCCCGGCCTCCAACGCCAGCCGCGAGGGCCTTGGATACGCCAACGCCTCAAGGTGCGTCGCCGGGAACGCCCGGCGCAACGCCGAGAGCACCGGCAACGTCAGGATGAAGTCCCCCAGCGCGCCCCCGCGCACCACAAGGATCCGCCCCGTGCCACGCAAGGGGGGACCGGACGCGCCGGATGGGTCATGGGCATCCATGGAGTTCGTGCATTCCGCGCCCGCTCACGCGTCCGCGACCACCTCCGTGCCGACGCCCTCGTCCGTGAAGAACTCCAGCAGCACCGAGTGCGGCACGCGCCCGTCGAGGAACTCCACCTTCTCCACCCCCGCCCGCAACGCCGCCACCGCGCTGTCCACCTTCGGGATCATCCCCTTGTCGATCACCCCCGCCCGCTTCAATTCGTCGATCTCCAACACCGACAGGTGCGAGATCAACGTCGCCGGGTCCTTCGGGTCCCGGAGCAGGCCCGGGACGTCCGACAGGAACGCCAGCCTCCGCGCCTTCAACGCCACCGCCACCTGCGCCGCTGCCACGTCCGCGTTGCAGTTGTACACCTGCCCGTCCTCGCCCCGCGCCGTCGGGCTGATCACGGGCGTTCGCCCCTCGGCGATGCACGCCAGCAACGGGGCCGTGTCCACCGACACGACCTCGCCCACGAAGCCGACGTCGATGGGCGCGCCGCCGGGGTCGCGAAGCCACAGCTTGCGGCACGTGAAGATCTCGGTGCCCGCGAAGCCCGTCGCACGGCCGCCGAGGCCCTCGATCAACCGCACGACCTCCGGGTTGATCTCCCGAGACAACACGCGGTCCACCACGTCCACCGTCGCCGCGTCCGTCACCCGCTGCCCCTGCACGAACCGCGCGGCGACCCCGGATTGCTCCATCGCGCGGGTGATGGCCTTGCCGCCGCCGTGCACCACCACCGGCTTGATGCCGGCCGCCTCAAGGAACACCACGTCCCGGGCCACGCTCGCGCGGACGGTCGGGTCGGGCGAATCCATGAAGCTTCCCCCGTACTTCACGACGAAGGTGGCCCCGTCGAAGCGCTGCATGTACGGCAACGCCTCCAGCAGCGTCGCGGCCTTGCTGATCACGTCTTTCATCTGAAATCCAGTCGTCGAGTTCCCGGTCCATCCCCGCCGGTCAACCCCCGAGGGTCTTCGGGTCCGCCACGTTGCCCTTGTTGAAGTCCACGTACGCCTCCGTCAGGTCCGCCGCATGCAGGATCGCCGCGCCCTTCCCGATGTTCAGCCGGACGTGCAGGTCGAACTCGTCCGGCGCCACCGCCTTGCACAGGTCCGCGAAGCTCGCCCTCGTGGGCTGTCCCCCGCGAAGGCTCCAGAGCACCTTCCGCCCGCCCGGCGCGCTGTAGCCGATGTCCACCTTGTCCTCCACCACCATGGCCGGGCTGTAGCCGAGCGCGTCGATGATGCGCCCCCAGTTGGGGTCGCCCCCGTGCCAGCTCGTCTTCACCAAGGCCGAGTTGCCCACCGCGCGCGCCGCCGCGTCCGCCTCCGCCACCGAACGCGCCCCGCTCACGCGCACCGTGACGACGCGGTGAACGCCCTCGCCGTCGCGCACGATCATCTTGGCGAGCGCAAGGCACGCATGCTGGAGCGCCTGCTGGAACGCCGCGAAGTCCTTGTGGCGCGCCGAGGTGATGGCCGGGTTGCCCGCCTTGCCGTTCGCCAGCGCAAGCACGGTGTCGTTGGTGCTCATGTCGCCATCGACCGTGATGCGGTTGAACGAGGACGCGACGGCCTCGGTGAGCGCCGCCTGCAACGCGGGCGCATGGATCGCCGCGTCCGTCGTGATGAACGCCAGCATCGTGGCATGCAGGCCCGACGGCAGCGAGGCAGGGCGCGCGCCGTTGGGGCTCATGCCCGGCTGGATCATGCCCGCGCCCTTGCACATGCCGCCGATTCGCACCTTGCGGCGCCCCAGCGTGAACTCGAACGCCACCTGCTTCGGGCGCGTGTCGCTCGTCATGATTGCCTCGGCCGCGCGCGCCGCATGCTCGGGGCCCGACCCAAGCTGCCCGGCGCAAGCCCGGATGCCGGACTCGACCTCGGCCATCGGCAGGTGGACGCCGATGCGCCCGGTGGACGCCACGAATGCCCGTCCCGCAGGCAGGCCCAGCACCGCCTCCGCAAGGTCCGCCATCCGCAGGGCGTCCTTCATGCCGCGGCGTCCCGTGCAGGCGTTCGCATTGCCCGAGTTGACCACCACCGCCTGGGCCACGCCCTTCGCCGCGCGTGGAATGCAGAGCTTCACCGGGGCCGCGCAGACCTGGTTCGTCGTGAACAGGCCGGCCACCGCACAGGGCACGTCCGAAACCAACAGCGCCATGTCGCGCTTCTGGCCCTTGTCCGAGCCCTTGCCCGTCCCGAGGCGCTTGATGTCGCAGAACACGCCCCCGGCATGGAATCCCATGGGGGCCACCACGGCGCCGTCCACCGGCGCGAGCTTCAATTTCATTTTGCGGCCACGAAGAAAGCCGCGCCCGGCCCCCGCGCTCAAGCCCATTCCTTCCAAACTCCCAGACGTCGCGCCCCCTTCCGCCCGCCGCCCGTCCCCGCGCCGACACGGCCGGTATCCGAACCCGGCGGGAGGCGAACACGATCACGGCACCGCGATGGCATCGCGGGCCGGCAAGCCGTCCACGAGCGGCCGACGAAGGTCGTTGGGCTTCCCTTCGCGGGAAACCCATTCTTGAGGGTCGGGTGTGTGGCGTCGTATCTCACAAATCGCTGGTGTTGGGTTGCTCCTGGAATGCCCCGGGGCAAGGCGTGAGGACGGCGCCAACCCGCAGCGGTCAGGGACGGACGAACCACGAAGCCCCGGGGCATTCTTGCAGCAACCCGAAGGGCCGCGGCTCGTTTCGCGTCCCACGCCGTGGCTCGCGCCTCGTCGGACACGAAAATCCCTCGCGGCGAAACACCAGCCATTTGTGAGACACGACGCTAGTTCACCGCCGCCGCACCCGGCACGACATGGATGGTGTGCTGGGTCTCCTGGGCGATGGGGGTGCCGTCTTGGGCCTTGATGTCCCACTTGATGGCCTGCTGCATGACCGGGCGTAGGTCCTCGACTGCAAGGCTTACGGTCTTGCCATCGGCCGAGAGCTTCGCCGCCGTGATGTTCAGCGTCTCGCGGCCCCTCTTGCTGGAGTCCTTCACGCCAACCTCCGGCGAGCCGTAGTTCTCGGAGCGGATGTAGTTCCAGCGCTTGCCACTCCAGTTCTGCAAGTCCTCGGCGGCCGCCCGATCCAGCGGTTGGGTGAAGGTGAGGTCCACGCCCTTGGCCGTGACCTTGAGGCCGGAGACGGAGTACACGGGCTTGCCGGTGTAGCGGACGCGGTCGAAGCCGGTGATGCGCGCGGCGTTGCTTTGCCATTCGCTGAGGCCCGCCACGTAAAGCTGGCCATCGCGCGGGTTGAAGCGGGCGCGCATGGCCGACGAGGTGAACTTCACGGGGATCTTGACGACGCCCGCCTGCTGGCGGCCGTTGCCGATGTCCTGGCGCATCACGAGGTAGAGGCTGGACTTGCCATACGACTCGTGCAGCAACTCGCCCCTGTACGGGCCCCACTTGTCGCTCGTCACCCAGACCTGCCCGCCGCCCGAGTTGTCGTAGTCGTTGTGCGACAGCCACTGGATCGGCGGGGCGAACTGCTCCGCCTGCTCCTTCGGGGTCATCTGGTTGATCACGCCGTGGAAGGTCTTGCCATCCACCCAGTTCAGAGGCGTCGTCGGCACCCATGTGCCCTCGTTGTCCGACGTGGTCACCTGGCCGTCGGCGCGCACGCCAATCCCGTTGGGGGCACGGAAGCCGCGGGCGATCACCTCGAACTTCTTGCCGTCCGGGCTGACCCTGAACAGCGCGCCCGCGTGCGAGCAGACGGAGCCGTTGCCGCGGGAAGCCTTCTTGTCGCCGAAACCGCGCCCGCCGCCGTTCACGGGGTTGGCCTTCACGAAGTAGAAGTTGCCCGCCGCGTCCGTCTGGAGGTCGAACACGAACTCATGGAAGCCCTCCGTGGACATCACCTCGTTGTTGAAGTTCTCGTAGTAGTCCGCGGAGCCGTCGTGGTTGAAGTCGCGAAACCGCGTGATGCCGTCACGGCCCGACACGTAGATGACGTCGTCCACGATCTCGAGCCCCAGCGGCTCATACAACCCGGACGCAAACCGACGCCACTCCAGCCTCTCCAGTCCGTCGTCAAGGCCCGACACGATCCAGATGTCTCCGTCGTGCGTGCAAAGCGCGGCACGCTTGCCGTCCGAGAAGAAATCCATGCCGCCGAAGCGTACCCTGCGGTTCCAGGGGTTCTTCTCCGGCGCGGTGATGGTGTCCGTCACGTAGGCGCCGTCGGGCGTTTTGGACGCGTTCAACTGCCCCTTCAACACCACCGGCTCCGGCCAATGCGGCTTGCCCCCCTTGGAAAAGTCCCGGTGCGGGGTCGGGACCGACGCCAGTTGATCAAAAACGGCCCCGCCCGCCGCCTCGCCACCCCATACCGTGACCTTGATCAAGCAGCGGCCCGAACCCTTGGGCAAGGTCAACGCAAGGTGCCCGCCATCCCGAACGCCGACGGTTGCCTTCCCGGGCAGGCCCTCGACGGAGACTTTCATCTCCTTGCCGTCCGTGCCCTTCCAGCCGGCCACCGCACGGCCTTGGGTCTGGTCCACCGTGAACGTGCCGCCCGGTGCCGTGGCAAGCAGCAGGGAGAAGGTCTCGGGGGTGCGCTGCCGCTTGATCAAGGCCCCCACCTTGGGCGGCTCGACGTCGATCAACCGAACAAAGCCAACCTCCCCGCCCGCCGTGACCGAGATCGGCTCCTCATGGATCCGCGTCCCAAGCACGGTGTAGTCCAGTCGCACCGCCATCCCGTCCACGGCCATCCCATCCCAGCGGGCCAGCTTCGGTGAAACCGGCCCGTAGGGCTCGCCGCGCGTGTCCGTGAAGTTCCCATCCGGCCCGGCCACGCCCGGAACCACCGCCGTGCCGAACCGCTGCTGGCCCACGATCGCCGGGTGGTTGCCATGACCGCCATCAAACACCACGCCGCGGGTGTCGATGAACCCGCCCGTCCACCCCGCCGCGAACCGGAGCAGGTCCGTGTCGAACAACATCGCCGCGTCGTTGCCTGCCCGGATCGCAATCCCCTTCATCGCGACGTTGTCGCCCGGGAAGCTCGCGTTGATGCAGGCGCCCTGGAACGGGAAGTCTTTCTGGAGCAACTCCTCGCGAACCTTGCCGCCCTTGCCCTGCGCCAACGACACAGGAACAAGCCCCGCCGCCATCACCGCCACGCACGTCGCGCGTCGCCAGTCCAACCAACCCTTCGTGAACATCATCATGGAAGCCCTTTCCTTATCCGAACACGCCCTCGAGCCGCCAGAACCAATCCGGCGATCCATCGCAGACTGCCCTCGTTCGCCGCCCATTCAACCCCGTCCCTCGCAAGGCATCACCACGCCTGGCGCCGCGCGCCTGCACCCACGGCCATCCTTCCAGACGCGCCGTCCCGGCGCCACGCCGCGACCCAAACCCCACGCGATGCAGGGCTGTCCTCCCCCAAATCCTCGCGTCAGGAGGAGGACGTCCTCGGTCCACAAGCGGATGGGTTGCCGCAGCCTGCCTGCCGACACGCCATCCCGGCGGATGGACATGAACCCCAGCCTGGGAGTCCCTGAGACTGAACTCTTCGCGGCTTGGCGGCTCCCAATGAAACCGCCGGTTGGCCGCCGGGGCAGGTTTCACGGCCCCATCCACCAAGGCCTGCCTTGGCCCTGATCTTGGCGTGAGGAAGTGGCCGCTTCCTGCAGCTCGGAATCCGTGCATGAGGCGGCATGGACGTTTTTCACGCCAAAACACCAAGACGTCAGGTGGGGCCGTCTTTTCAACCCTCCGAGGGGCAGCGTGAGGCCAGAGCCGGGCTTTCAGGAAGTGCTGACGCGCGGATCAGGGCCCCCCCCAAATCCTCGCGGAAGGAAGAGGGAAGCTCTCGATCTACAAGCGGGTGAGTGGCGGCGGGCTGCGTGCCCACACGCCGTCGTAGCGGATGGCCGACGGCGGCATGGGCTCGGGTGGGCTCATCCGACGAGACCTCCCCGTCCATCTGCCATGAAGCCGGAAGCTTGCCAGCGTGTCGCCGGTGGCCGAGGAGCGAGACGACGACACCACCGGGGACCCGCGCGAACGTGAACCCCGGCAGCCCGGCAGGGATGCCAGCGCCGGGGGCGGGACTAGGCTGGCACCCCTCCAGGGTGCGGAGGGTGATGGGGATCGGTGACCGATGGCATCGCTTCGCTCAACCCCCGGCCACCTGCTGGGAAACCTTCGGTTTCAAGCAAGGGATCCCATGCGGTCCGTCCCTCGGGGGGCCAAGGCGTCATTCCCCTGCATGGGGATGCCCGGCTTTTTTTGGAGGGGGTGAACGGATGCGGGCCTTCGGATCCATCCGTTGGCCACTCCATCCGCGTCCAAGGCCGGACCCGTGAACCGAAGACCTTCCTACGCGGGGATCAGGGCTCCCCCAAACACTTTGACGCTAGGAAAGGGCATCCCTAGCCTCGACCGGATTCGGGCGCGTCCTGACCATTTGTTTCATAAAGGCCAAGCATGATCGGTTTGTTGTTCAAGAAGATCTTCGGTTCCCGCAATGACCGCGAGGTCCGCCGCCTACGCCAGGTGGTGGAGGTCGTCCGCCAGCATTCCCCCCAGCTCGAAGCTCTCCCCGACGACGCCCTGCGCGCCAAGACCGCGGCATGGAAGGCACGCCTCTCCGCAATCGGGGACGCCGCCGAGCTTCGACGCGAGCTGGAGGCAATCCTGCCCGAGGCGTTCGCCGTCGTCCGCGAGGGTGCCCGACGCCTTTGCGGCACCCAGGCCGTCGTGCGAGGCCATGAACTTCCATGGAACATGGTTCCCTTCGACGTCCAGCTCATCGGCGGAATGGCATTGCACCAAGGCAAGATCGCCGAGATGGCCACGGGCGAGGGCAAGACCCTCGTCGCAACCCTGCCCGTCTATCTCAACGCACTCTCCGGCCGCGGAGTCCATGTCGTCACCGTCAACGACTACCTCGCCGCCCGTGACTCCGAATGGATGGGCCACCTCTACCGATTCCTCGGCCTCACCGTGGGCTGCATCCTCCATGACCAACCCCCCGGCGTTCGGCGCGAGATGTACGCCTGCGACATCACCTACGGCACCAACGCCGAGTTCGGCTTCGATTACCTGCGCGACAACGGGATGGCCTCCCGCAGGGAGGAGCAAGTCCAGCGCGGCCACTACTTCGCCATCGTGGACGAGGTCGATTCCATCCTCATCGACGAGGCTCGGACCCCGCTCATCATCTCCGGCCCCGCCGTCGTCTCCGTCGAGCACAAGTTCCGCCAGTACCGCGACCACGTTGCCCGGCTGGTCCATGCCCAGTCCGAGCTCTGCCAGCGCTTCCTCCGCGAGGCCCTCGACTTGCTGTCCAAGGCAAGGCCCGAGGATGGCTCGAACCCACCCAAGGACGCGGCCGACATCGAGTACCAAGCCGGGCTCCTCCTCTACAGGATCAAGCTCGGGCAACCTCGCTCCGAGGGACTCCTCCGGGCCTTTGAGGACCCCCGAAACCAACAACTCGTCCAGCGCGTCGAGGGCCTCCTGCTCGCGGACCAGTCCAAGAAGGAGCTCTACGCGCAGAAGGAGGAGCTCTTCTTCGCCATGGAGGAGAAATCCCACGAGGCCGACCTCACCGAGAAGGGCCGTTCCTACATGTCGCCCTCGGACCCCGACGGCTTCGTGCTCCCCGACCTCCCCACCCTGTACCACCAGATCGACACCGGCTCCGAGTCGGACCCCAAGAAACGGATGGAGGCCAAGGCCAAGATCCAAGGCGAGTTCGAGGAACGCGCCTCGACGATCCACGCCATCTCGCAGTTGCTCCGCGCCTACTGCCTCTACCAACGCGACGTCCAGTACGTCGTCCAGAACAACAAGGTCATCATCGTCGATGAGCACACCGGCCGCCTCATGACCGGCCGCCGCTGGTCCGATGGCCTCCACCAGGCCGTCGAGGCCAAGGAAAACGTCGAGATCGAGCGCGAGACACAG
>CAIYFP010000464.1 GCA_903925515.1 uncultured Verrucomicrobiota bacterium | reverse complement strand
GACCGGTGGTGTCGCTTCGCTCAACCACCGGCTACCTGCTGCGAAACCTTCGGTCTCGAGCGAGGGATCCCATGCGGCCCGTCCTTCGGGGGGCCAAGGCGTCATTTCTCTGCATTGGGATGCCCGGTTTCTTCGGGGAGGGTGAGCGGATTGGGGCCGTGGTATCCATCTGCTTGCCACTCCATCCGCGTCCAAGGCCGGACCCGTGAACCGAAAAGCTTCTTATGTGGGGATTCGGGGATTCAGGGAAACGTGCGCGGTCTTGACAAAGCACGGTGAACATGTGGGAACTGGGCAGGGTCATGGGAGACGAGCTTTCATGCCCTAACAACCAGCAAGCCATGCAATTCTTCGACACGTTGCGTTCGGGGCGAACGAGGCAAGCGGCCACGGGTGCCATCGCGGGGATGGCTTTGGCGTGCGTCGGCGCGGGATGCGCCCGGGTGCCGGTGGCGGCTCAGAGGCTGGTCTCCAAGCCCAACATGGTGTTTGGCGACAGCATGGTCTTCAACGACCCGCGGAGGTTGGTGGCCCAGATCGAGCCGGGCTCGGCCTTTTCGGGGGGTGCCCAGGCGGCGGGGTGCACGGCATGCAAGTAGCCATGGCAATCCATGAGGCCGCGGGATGGGTGGCCGCTGCGGCCGTCGTGGCGGCATGGGCCGTCGGCGGGTGCATGGCGGCTTCCGACGCGACCGGGGCTGCGCTTCCATGGGGGCTTGAGGAAGTCCGGCTGGAGTCCGGCTTCGAGACGTTGGCGAGCCGGGACATCCATGTGACCGACGCCACGGTCTCGGGCCGGTTGCGCGACGAGGGCTGGGACGTGGAGTTGCAGGGGACGCGGGCGGACATCTGGGCCGAGTACCAGAACGCGCAGGCGGTGGACCCGCTGGGGTTTGGCCGGGACATGGCGGAGCATCGGCATGCGGGGCAGGGGATGGTCCGGGCGCGGCCGTCGTCCCGCTGGACCTTGCAGGCGTCCGGGGGCGGGTATTCGGGCTACACGGACTACCGGTCGCTTTGGCTGGACGAGTATTACCGCCAACGATTCGGGCCGTTGGTTGGGTACCGGGAGGCGCGTCCGGCGGGGTGGAACGTGTCTGCGGGAGGGCGCTGGGCGGCGCGGCCGGGGGACCGGTTCCTGCAATGGGACGTGCTGTGGCAAGGGGACACGGTGGCGCCGGCGTACGAGAAGTTCCCTTTCCAGCCCTTGATCCGGAGGCAGGACCGTCTTGACACGCGGGGGTTTCGCGTGGGCGGGGAAGGGATCTTGGGCAGGCGCTTGCGGGGCCTCGTGGAAGGGCAGGTGCTGTGGACGACGGAGCGGCGCCCGAGGTTCTCGTTGCGGCAATCGTTGAACTGGGCCGTGGACGAGGCGTGGGTGGCCCGGTTCATGGTGGCGATGACGATCGAGAGCCCACGGTACATTTCGGGCTCGGCGGGGGTGGTGGTGGAGCGGGAGCTGGCGCGGGGGTGGTTCGCGGGGGTGGACCTTCGTTACTACCATGACAACGGGCAGTTGAACCAGTCCTTGCCCGAGTCCACGGCGTCGCCGGGGCTGAGGACGGTGCAGGCCGCCCTTGTGGCGCGATGGCAAGGCGAGGCATGGGGGGCTAAGGCGAGCGTCGGCCCCTACCTGAACGACTACGACGAGGTCACGTCGAAGCTCAACCCGTTCGTGCACCTGTACCGGGACCGGACCTGGATGGGGGTGCAGGTGGCGGCAGGGCGTGTTTTCTAGGCAACTCAGCGAGGAAAGAACCATGAACAAGACAGCAAGGATTGGAATCGCGTGGGGTTGGATGGGGCCGTGGCTGGCCCTTCTGGCGATGGCGTGGGCAGCGTTGCCCGCCGTGGCAAGACCCGCCGGGGAGGGCCAGACATCGCCTGATTTCCAGCTTGCCCGTTGGAACTCCGCGCAGACGGTTCGGTTGTCGGACTACGCCGGGAAGATCGTCGTGCTGGACTTCTTTGCGTATTGGTGTGGCCCCTGCGTGGCCTCGTCGCCGGACGTGGAGGAGAACGTTCAGAAGTACTTCGACAAGCTGGGCGGCAACGAGTCGGGCATCCCGGTGGTGGTTTTGAGCATCAACATCGAGCAGCAGAATCCGGCGGCCACGCAGGCCTTCATCACGCAGGCTGGCCTGAAAAACGTGGCCAACGACTACGCGGCGGTTGCATGGAACCTGTACAACGTCAGGGACGCGATCCCGTTGTTCGTCGTGATCAACGGCGCGGCCGACGCGACGACCCACAAGCAATGGGAGGTCCTGCATTCCGGTGCCGGCTATCCCGGGGCATCCTTCCTGCAAAGGGTGATCAACTCGGTGCGCAAGCCGGCGGCCCCGGCTCCTCCGGGCATCGTCGGCCAACCTCTCTCCATGGATGCCGTCGAGGGCGCGAGCGGCAGCCTGACGGTGTCCGCCACCGGGGCGGCCCCGCTTGCGTACCAGTGGTTCAAGAACGGCGTGGAGGTGGCGGGTGCGAAGTCGCCGACGCTGGCGTTCCCGTTCTTGAGGCCGGGGGATGCCGGGGCCTACCGGGTCCGGGTGTCGAACTCGCTGGGGACGTTGGACAGCGCGACGGCGGCGGTGCGGGTGTTCCCCGCGACGACGGTGACGTTTGCGGACGCGGTGCTGGAGCGGGCGGTCCGGGACAAGTTGGCGATCCCCACGGGCCCGATCGCGCTGGTGAAGCTGGCGCAGTTGAAGGATCTCGACGTGACCAACGGGGTGGTGCAGAGCCTGTATGGGCTTCGGCAGGCGGCGGGCCTTGAGGTGTTGCGGGTCCGGACGAGCGGGCTGCGGGACCTGAGGGATCTCGAGGGTCTGACGTCGTTGAGGAGCCTGAGCATCACGCAGGCGGGGAATGCGCCGGGGCTGGAGGCGCTGCGTACCCTGACGGGGCTGGAGTCGTTGCTGCTGCCGTCGTCGCGCATTGCGGGGCCGCTGCCCTTGGGGGCGCCGGATCGCCTGGCCACGTTGTCGCTTGGGTTCGTGGCCGGGCCCTCGTTGCAGTGGCTCGCGGGCCATGGCGGCCTGACCAACCTGACTCTGCGCGGCGTCGAGGCGACCAACCTTGACCCGCTGGGGACGTTGTCGCGCCTGCAAACGCTCGTGCTTTCCGACGCCATGGCGTCGGACTGGACATGGCTGGGAGCCCTTCCGGGCGTTGCCAGCCTTGAGGTGGACTCGTGCAACCTCGACACGGCGGGCCGGATCCGGGCCACGCCCAACCTGACCTCGCTGACGTTGAGGAACATGCCGGGGCTGTCGTTGCCCGTGATCAACGCGCCCTCGTTGCGAAACCTGCGCCTTGTCCGGATGGGGTTGTCGAGGCTGCCCGCCATGGCATGGCTTGAGGCGTTTCCTTCCTTGTACTTCCTCGACCTGTCGGGCAACCGGATCGATAGCCTCGCCGGCCTCGCCGAGGCAGGCGTGCTGGGGCGCATCCGGTACCTGTATGTCGCGGACAACGCCCTCACGAGCTTGGAGGAGCTTCGCGAGTGGGGCAGGTCATGGGGCTTGGACGTGCGCGGCAACTTCCTCGACCTTGCTCCGGGCTCGCCCGCCGCCGAGGTCCTCGACCTGCTTCGGCCCACGGCGTCCGTCTGGGCGGATTCGCAGGTGTTCCCGGTGTCGAGCCGGTGCGTGCCGGGTGCCGACGGTCGATGGCGTGTCGAGGTGGGCGGGCGACCGGGACGCAAGGTCCGGATTGACTCCGGCCCAAGCCTCGACGCGATGACGGCGTCGCAAACGTTCAGCCTTGGCAAGGCCCTCGAGACCTTCGAGACGGCATCGCAGCCGGCCTCAGCCCAGTCCTCATGGTTCTTCAAGGTCGTCGCGGTGCCGGAGTAAGGACGGGTTGCCGTCCCGTGTCGCGATCAGCAGGGGTGTTCCCGCGTCACAAATCCCCCGCCTCGGCTCAGCATGGGATGGAACACGTTGAGTTGGCCTTGGAAGGACCGTCCCGCAACGTGGCAGGGACTGGATTTGCCGGGGCGAACGAACGCCGTGGCGCCCCGGCGGCGTGCTGCCCGTCGTGCACGGGCTGCGGGACGGCGTCTCCATGGCCAATCTGGTTGGCCCCGAGCTAAGCTGGGACGATTCAGTTGGATCGGTCGTGCTTGCTCGATCTGCTTCCGCAAATCCTTCGTCCTTCGCTCGTTACGGGCCTCGTACCGGCCCGCGCCTCGCTTACTCCTTGGCTTGCGGAAGCATCTGCTTCGCAATCACTTCCCTCCCAACCGCATCGTCCCGGCTACGGCTGAGGGGCCCGGGAACCGCGAATG
>CAIYFP010000463.1 GCA_903925515.1 uncultured Verrucomicrobiota bacterium | reverse complement strand
GTCGTACCAGTCCTCGCACCATTCCCAGACGTTGCCCGAAAGATCATGGAGCCCGTTGTCCAAGACCGGATAGGAACCCACCGGTGCCGAGGCCGGATGCGCGTCCAGATAGCCGGAAATCTTGAACTGGGGCCCGACGGCGACCGCCTCGTCCGCGAAGTTCCCGGTGTAGTTTGGCGGCGGCCATGACGTTCCCCATGGGAACACATCCGGAATCTTGGGCTGGCGCTCCTCAGGAGTGGCCCCCGTCTCCTTGGGGAGTCCCACCGCCGCGCTCCACTCCATGTCGGTGGGCAACCGATAGGCAAGGCCGGCTGGAAGACGCCTGGCTTCCCGTTCGCGCCGTGTCAGCCATTCGCAAAACTGCCGCGCCTCGTTCCATGAGACGTTCACCACCGGACAACTCGACTGGGCGAGGCCCCCGGTGCCGAACGTGTCGTGCTTCCATTCGGCGTTCACCTGCGGGTTGGCCTCGGCGAAGGGCTGGTAATCGCGCACTCGGGTCTCGTAGCTGCTGAACCAGACGCCTGCGTGGGGCACCGGCATGAACACCATGCCCAGCCCGTTGGTGAAGGCGGAATTCGTCTCCCAGCGCGTGGGCACCTGCCGGTAGCCCACGACCGTCCGGCCCGGGAGCAGCATGGGCAACAGCGCCGCCACGAATCCCAAAGCGGCCGTCGCCCCCAGCACCCAGTGCCGGAATCCCATGGCCGGGCTGCCCTCGCGAAACAACCCGCGGCGGACGACCTCCGGCAGGCGGCGCGCGAGCCGCGAGAAATGGCCGGGATGCAGGAACTCCACCAACACCACGTCCCGCAGCGTCCCGCCGCCGCCCCGCAGCCATGCCCGTACGCGGCGCACGATGCCCCGCATGGGGACATGCATGCGCGCCACCACGTCCAATCCGCCCTCGGCGGGGTCAAAGGCGGCGACTCCCAGCGCATGGTTGAGCCAGTCCGAGCATGGCCTTTGATGGCGCGGCTCCAGTTGCTGCACCAAGTCCTCACGCAGCCATCCGGGCATGAAGCCGGCCCGGAAGAACGGGAGCGAGGCCAACGCGGACAACCGCGTGTCCACCATCCGTCCCGTCAACCCAAGCACGCCCGCCAACCCGCGTGCCAGCCCGGCAGACAACCCCGGGAACACCGCGCAGGCGCACAACCACTGGAACCCGTCCGGGCCAAGGTACGCCCTCAACTGCGCCACCAGCTCCCCGCGTGTCTTCCCATCGGGCGGCGAGTGTCGGGTCGCCCAGTGCCTCCCGTGGCGCCCCACCAACACGGGGTACCGGGACGGCCAGCCATCATCCCATTCCAGGACCGGGCGCCCGACGTTCCACCACGAGGCCGCCGCCGGCAGGGATTCCGCCTGCATCGGCAGCACCAGGAACCCGGCCTCGTCGGCCATCATCTCCGCCGAGCCCCATGCACTCATGGGCAAGGGCGTGAACCACGCCTTGTCATGAACACGGCCCAACACCGTGACCCATTCCGGCGCGCCATGGGCGCGGCCGGGATTGCTTTCCTGAAGCTCGGGAACGGGCACCTCCCCGAAGACAAGAAGGCGCGCCCCATGGGCTGAGCCCGTCCATTCCCTCCATGGAATGCGAGACCCGAGGTCCGGCCGCACCTCGTCGCGCGTCGCCCTCCAGACGCCGCGTTGCGGGGAGCCGTCGTGAAGGAACGCCTCGACCGCCACGCCATGGCCCCTGAGGGCCTCCACCCAACGCAACGCCAGCCATGCAAAGAGGTCGTCCTTCGTCCGTTGCTCGATCAAGGCGACGTATTCCGGCGTCGTCCGCAACGTCCGCCATCGCACGCTCAGCAAGCCGCCCCGATGCGCGGTGCCTGAAACGGTCCCCGGCACGTCGATCACCGACCGCGTCCCGGACAGCCGTTGCCGCAGCTCGACCGCCACCCGGCGCAGGATGTCGCCGGGGATCCCTGCTCCGTCGCCAGACGTGCCCCGCAGCACCCGCTCCTCCACCTCGGCATCCGTCCGTGCATGGCGCACGTACACGCGCCGCCGCCACCACGCCACGCCCC
>CAIYFP010000462.1 GCA_903925515.1 uncultured Verrucomicrobiota bacterium | reverse complement strand
AGATCGAGAGCTTCCGTCCTCCTTACGCGAGGACTTGGAGGGGCGGATCGTTCTTGAAGCTGGTGCTGGTCCGGTCATGGAGGACGACGTCGAACTCGGCGGCGAAGAGGTCCCTCCCGCGTTGCGGGAGCTGGTCAAGGAGGGCGTTGACGGCGTGGAGGGCAAGGTTTCCGGTGGGGGCCATTGCAACGGCTGGGAGAACTGGGTGGCGCGTGCGGCGCATGGTTGCTCCGCCTCAACTCTGGCTGGATGACGTCCAGCGGCAGGATGCCGCTGCGAGGCTGCCCCCGACGCTCGGAGGTGCGGCATCCTTGCTGCCCGCGTGAGGGCTCGTGGCCTGCGGCATGGGCCATGCCTTGAGCTCCACGTGAGGGTTGGACTGATCCCCACGCCCGCTGCCGTTTTTGGGACCAGAGGACCACCGGTGCCTCATGACCTGGGAACCTTGGCAAGCTGTCGAGTTTTGGGGGGACGGGATTTCAGCCGGGCGCGGATGATTGGGGATTCATGGACTTCGCGTCATGCAGGATCAACCGCACGGGCGCCCCGAATTCATCCGGTTCATGAATCAACCCGAGCACCGCGAGCGGGTCCCGCTTGAGCGTGGCGTGAGCCTGCGGGGCAGCTCGCTTTTCAAGGCCGACACTCCGGATGCAGCCGTTCGAGCAAACGTGGAGGGTGGCGTGAGTCTTCCCGACATCGGCGCGTCCGAGGGTGCGTGACCATGGAAGCGGGGGAGCAGGGCAGGCGCCGGACGGCCGGGCCACCATGGCGAGGCATGAATAGGGCAACGACCTCAGGTCCACCCCTGCCCTGCGTGCGAACCTGACCCAGTTGCCGTCGGTGAAGACGAGGGCGGGCGGCGGGGCAAAATGGTGGCACCAATCGCGATCATGGCCGGACGCAAGGAGGGGGCATCGGGCGTGATGCGTACAAGGTGCGACCACGTCGAATCGTTCGATGAATTCTTCCCGGACGGCCTGGAGCTTGCGGGCCAACGCATGCGTGCCGGGCTCGACCCACAGGATGACCCTTGCATTTGAAAGTTGGGCAAGGAGTTCGTGCGCGATGGGCAAAGGCAACTCGTTCCAGACATGGCTGAGGACGACCATGGAGTCCTTGAGGGAAGGCGCCGCGGAGGCCTGGACGATGCGGATCCATGGAAACCGGGCCGCCGCTTGGGCGGCCGCGAAGCCCACGGCGTGGGGCGAATGATCAAAGACCGTGAGGCTGCGCAACGAGGGAAACGCGGCCAGCACGCGTCGCCCGGCCACGCCGCTGCCACAGCCCCAGTCGATCAGATGATCGACGTCGGCGGGGGGGTTCCACCGACGCAGCTTCAATTCGCGGACGAGGGCGTCCCACTTCCAGCCAATACGTTCCCCGAAGGTCTGGTCGTACTGGGCGAGGTCCTCGGTGCCGTTCCAGTAGGCCCTTCGGACGGGCTTGCCTTCGAGGAATGTGCCACGGAGGCGGTCGAGGATGTTCCAGTTGAGCGACTCGAAGTTCACGCGGCGGACGCCAACGGAATGCGAAGGAGCCGTGCGAGCCGTTGGTCTGTCACCGAGTAGAACCGGGCGAGCTGGACGGCGCGCAGCAGGGCATCCGGGGATGGGGTGCCCCGATGCACGGCGGAGATCATCAGGTTCTTGCTGGTGTGCTCCGGGGAGATGAACTCAAAGACCTTGGCCTCGTAGCCGGAGACTTCGAGCAAGGCGGCGCGCAGGGCGTCCGTGACGAACTCGGCCTCGCGCTGGAACAGGATCCCGTGCCGAAGGGCATCGGCAAGAGGAGCGGGCGCGGCCATGCACTTGGCGACCTCCCGATGACAGCAAGGTGCGACCACGATCAAGCGGGCGCCTGCCTCGACGCCCTTGGCAAGGGCGTCGTCGGTCGCCGTGTCACAGGCCTGGAGCGCCACGACGACGTCGGCGGCGTTCACGACGGTCGAGCCAATCGTGCCGGTCACGAATTGCAACCCATCCATGCCATGGGCGGCGGCGACGCGGTTGGCGGCCTCGGCAAGCTCGGAGCGTTGCTCGACGCCGGTCACGCGGGCCGGACGACCAAGGGCACGGGCGAGATGGGCATGGAGGGCGAACGTGAGGTATCCCTTGCCGCAACCCATGTCGAGAACGGCGGGGGTGCGGCCCGGGGGCAGGCCGGCATCGCGCAGCAACGGGGCCATGAGCTCGACGAACCGATGGATTTGACGGTACTTGGCCTCCATGCCCGCGCGCACGCGGTCGTCCGGGCCGGTGACGCCAAGGTCCTGCAACCATGGATGTTCGCGGGGGGCCATGGTGCGCTGCCGGGGGCGATCGTGATCGAGCCTTGGGGGTTCGGCGTCCTCGACAGGGCCGGGCACCAGGCGTGGGCCGCGGCCCTTGCGGACGTTCAGATGCAGCGTCCCCGACGTGGTAGAAAGGAACGCGTCGGAGAACTCGTTCCCGACGAGCTGCCTCAGGAGGGCAACGGCGTCGTCTGGCGGGAGGTTCTTGGTGATGTCCCGCGTGGCATGGCGGTACGTGAACGACCATGAAACCGTCCCGCGCAAGCGCACGGGGCGGACGAAGACGTTGCGGAGCGAACGGTCACGACCGTTGGGGCCGCCGAGATTCAGCCGAACGAAGGACCCGTCCCCGGCGGCGGCGGTCAACCGGTCGAAGAACTGGTGCTGGAACGGGTGGCCGGTCACGCGAAGTCGTACACGACGGCCTTCACGCAGACCTTCTTGAACACCTTTTCCACGAATTCCACGTGGCGCGGATGGACTTGATAGGCGTCTTGGGTGGCCTTGTCGGGAAAGACGAGGTTGAGGGCAACCTGGTAGGATTGGTCCACGACGGGACGATGCGATCCAACCATCTTGCCCGCGTGGTAATGAATCAGGCCGGGGATGTCGCGAAGGTATTCGTGGCAACCGGCGAGGAGGGCGTCCGCAGCGCCGGGTTGGGCGGGGTCGGTCCAGAAAATGACAACGTGCGAGAACATGGCGTGGATGGGCGTCACTTCATGCGGTCGAAGCTCTTCTTGAGGATTTGCCATGGGGGGAGCCCGGCGACCTTGGACTGGTAGTCGGCAATGATGGCGGCCTCGTTGGCGTTCTTGGTGGGGCGCTGGACCTTGTAGAAGACGCCGAACTTGCCGGGGGAAAGTTCCTCGCCAAGGCGATAGGCGGCGTACTCGTCGGTGACGTCGTGTTCCTTGGGGACCTCGGCGAAGACGCCGCCCTTGCGCGGGGTGGAATTGTCGAAGGCGCCCGGGTAGAACTCGACGCACTCGGAGAGCACCTGGATGAAGCCGAAGCCGTCATGGTCCATGGCCTGCTCCATCATGGCGAGGAGGTGGTTGGGGTTCGTGGAGGTGGTGCGCGCGACGAAGGTGGCACCGGCGAAGATGGCCTGCTTGATGGGGTTGATGGGGCGGTCCTTGGCGCCCCAGACGTCGGTCTTGCTCTTGAACCCGACCGGCGACGTGGGAGAGGTCTGGTTCTTGGTGAGGCCATAGACGTTGTTGTCCATGACCACGTAGGTGAGCTTCACGTTCTTGCGGGCGGTGTGGGTGAAGTGGTTGCCGCCGATGGAGAACGCGTCGCCGTCGCCGCCAAACACGAACACGTGGAGGTCGGGACGGCTGAGGGCGACGCCCGAGGCGAACGGGAGGGCGCGGCCGTGGATGAAGTGGGCGCCGTGGGCCTGGACGAAGTAAGGGAAGCGCGAGGAGCACCCGATGCCGGCCACGGTGGTGATCTTCTCATGATGCATCCGGCGCTTCTCGATGAGCTTGAAGTAGAGCGCGAGCACGGAGAAGTCGCCGCAGCCGGGGCACCACGTGGGATGGTCGGCCGAAACATCCTTCTTGGTGAGGGGCTTGCGGTCGGCGTCCGTGAGGGGCGCGACGGGCGCGGTATTGGTGTTGGCGCCGCGCGGGACGACGGCGAAGGGAAGAGGCATGTCGCTCATGTTCTTGGAAAGACGGGTGAAAACAGGGGTTGGAGGGATGCCAAGGTATCCTAGGTCAGGCGGTGGCTGGGCGGATGCGGTCGAGGATTTCCCGGACCTTCCATGTGAGGCCGTCGCTCTTGTTGACGCCCTCGAAGCGGGTGTTGGGGTAACGAGCGCGAAGCAAGGCGCCGAGCTGGCCGATGCCCACAAGGCCCTCGTCGTTGAGTTCGACAACGAAGACCTTGGAGAATCCCTCGAAGGCCTTCTCCAGACCGTTGGGAAGGGGGCTGATGTGCTTGATATGAAGGCCGGAGACGGCAAGGCCGGCGGCCCGGGCCTGCTTGACGGCCTCCTGCACAGGACCCTTGGCGGAACCCCATGAAACGAGGAGGACCTTGCCTTCCGACGGGCCGTAGATTTCCGGCGTGGGGATCTCGGCGGCGAGCGCCTTGAGCTTGTTGCGACGCTTGGCGGTCATCGCAACGTGCAGCTTGGGGGAACCCGTGGGGTGGCCCAGCTCGTCATGCTCGAGCCCGGTGACCACGGGATACTTGCCGCTGGCAACCCTCGTGCCGGGGGCGATGTGGCGCGTGACGCCGCCTGGGGCCGCGAGGTCGTAGGGCTTGTGGTCCGTGACGGCGGTGAAGTCTGGGCTGATGTCCTGGACCACCTTCTCAAGGTTCGGCTCCGGGAACGCCTCGATCCGGCTGGCGATGCCTTGGTCGGTCAGGATGATGACCGGCGTGGAGAACTTGCGGGCAATGTTGACGGCCTCGATGGCGGTGTAGAAGCAGTCCTCGACGGTGGCCGGGGCAATGACGACGCGCGGGGAGTCGCCATGGCCGCCATAGACGGCGATGTTGAGGTCGGATTGCTCGACGTTGGTGGGCATGCCCGTGGAGGGGCCGCCGCGTTGGACGTCCACGACCACCAAGGGCATCTCGGCCATGACGGCCCAGCCGATGGCCTCGGTCTTGAGGGAGATGCCGGGGCCGGAGGAGCCCGTGACGGCAACACGGCCGCCCCATGAGGCACCGATGGCCATGGAGACGGAGGCGATCTCGTCCTCGCATTGCTGGAACTGGCCGCCGTACTTCGGCAACTCGCGGCGCAGCAGCTCCATGATGTCGGACCATGGCGTGATGGGGTAGCCCGCGCCAAAGCGCACGCCGGCGGCGATGAGGCCGTAGGCGAGGGCCTCGTTGCCGGACATCACGACCTGCGATTGGCCGACGTTTTCGCCTGGCTTGAATCGGAACAGCTCGGGGGCGGTGGCGAGGTTGTAGTTGTAGCCGTAGTTGAACGCGTTGACGGCGGTCTCGGCGATCTTGGGGTCCTTGCCCGTGAAGCGTTCCTGAAGGAGGCGGTGAAGCTTGGGGACGTTGAGGTCGAACATCTTCGCCAGCAGGCCAAGGGCGAACACGTTCTTGCCCTTGTCACGCCCGGTGCCGCCGATCGCCTCGACGGTGAGGGAGGAGATGGGCACGCCCACGTGGCGGTACTTGGCGAGGTTCTCGGCGGGAATGGCCTCCGGCTTCAGGTGGTCGGAGTCATACAACACGATCCCGCCCTTCTTGAGGGAGTTGATGTGGCTTGTGTAGGAGTGATCGTAGAAGGCGAGGAGCATGTCCGCGTCGTCGCCGGCCGAGAGCACCTCGCCGGAGCCGATGCGCACCTGGAAGATGGAGGGGCCGCCGGAGATGGTGGAGGGGATGGTCATGAAGGTCATGACCTCCTGCTCGGAGCGACCGGCGAGGCGAGCGAGGAAGCCGCCGATGGCCTGGATGCCGTCCTGGGAGTTACCTGCGATACGGATGACGGCCTCGGCAATGCTCGAGACCGGGGGTTGACCGCCCGAGGGGGCGGCGACTGCTGCGTCACTCATCGAATTTCCTGTCGAAGTGCTGGCCCTGGACCTCGCCGACTTGGTTTGGGGTCGGCCCGGGGTCTGGGGCGTATTGTTCTTGGTCCATCCTACCGGCAACGCTTGCAGGGTCAAGAACGAGGGCAAGGCGGCCGTGGTCACGCGGCAGAAGCAGGGCTCTTTCGTCGCCAGACAACCATGGGGACGCGGACTTCCCATGGCCATCCGGGAACGTCCCGGCCATGGAAACGTCCCGCCCCGCGGACGGTGCTGGCCCATGCCATGGACGCGAACAGACCGCCACGGCGGCGGGAACAACGTCGGTCAGCCATGGCAGGGCATGATGGCGGGCCGGCTCGACCCTAGTCCCTGCCGATGTCTTGGGACATCTCAAGGCGCCGGACGAACTGGTTGCCGGGAACCCACTCGGCATGGCCATCCAGGAACACGGCGTTGTAGCCCGCCGCGCCATGGTTGTCCCAGCGGTCCGGGAAGTCGTTGAGACCGGGCGGGTCCAACACCTCGCCGCGCGGGCCGCGCGCGGGCCCCTCGTCCGCGTCCACGAAAATCCAGATGTCCGACGGCCCGACGACCTGCCCGCGTTGCAGGCCGAACTTGGGGACGGTGTAGAATCGTTGGTAGTTCTGGACGGTGCTGAGGGTCTTGGGGATGGCGCCGGCCATTTCGGACCCGATCACGCGCATGTGCCCATAGATCTCGTAGGAATAGCCGTTTGTCCACTTGCTGGACGCGACGTCCATGAGGTCCACCACCTTGACCATGCCCGTGGTCGGGTTGCGCGACGTGTTGGTGCGCACCTGGTTCTTCGTCGAGGGGCAGAGGTAGGTCCGGAGCGCGGGCACGTACTTCGGGTATAGGAAGTTGATGTCATCATCGACGTAGCTTCGCAGCGGGGTGAAGCGGCCCTCGCGGTCGTCGTCGGCGTACATGATGCAGCCGTAGCCCATCTGCTTGACGTTGTTGAGGCAGGAGATGCGCAGTCCCCGTTCGCGTGCGCGAGCAAGGGCGGGGAGCAACATGCCGGCGAGGATGGCGATGATGGCCACGACGACGAGCAGCTCGATCAGCGTGAAACCGGCGCCCGGGGCGGGCCGCCGGGACAAGTGATTGCTCTTCATGACGGGGAAAGGGCCCATGGCTCGAACACCATGGGCCCCATGTTGCCCGTGTTCGCCGACGCGGCAAACCGGGCCGTGCAAGGGCCTACTGCCCAACGACGCGGAAGTAACCTTCCGTGCCCGAGGCGGGGACGGTGGTGGATGGACCGGCGAACGGCGCCCCCTCGTTGGCCCATGTGCCGCCCAAGGTGGCACGGCGCTGCAACTGGAACGGCCCGGTGCCGCCCGTGACCGTGACCTTGATGGACCCGGCATCGAGCGTGGCCTTCACGTCCGTGATGGGTGCACCGCCGGCGACGGCGAAGCCGGGGCCCGCAGGGCCGGTGATGGAACGGCCCGGCAGGGACACCGTGGTGGTGACGCCGGCGCCGAAGTCCGCGAGGTCCTGAGCATAGGTGACGACGGCGACGAGCTTGGAACCGCCGGGGACGGACCCGGCCGGAACCTTGAACCGGAACTTGTTGGCCTCGGGGTCGAGGTCCTCGCCCTCCTGGCCTTCGCGGCCGGAGGCGATCCACGTGCCGGGGATCAAGGCCGAAACGTTCGGCGAGGCCGGGTCCGCCACGTAGATGTCCACCACGTGGAAGGTGAAGGGATCACCCTTGGGGGCGGGAACGGTGCCGCTGACCTCGTCGTTGGCGAACCCGGTGACGGCCGGCGAGACCGCCGCAGGATCGACGACGGCGTCCACGTAGTAGGCCTCCCACGTGGGCGAGGCATCCGGGAATGGGAATCCATCGAAGCCATTGCCGAGGAGCACATTGCCCCGCGCCGCGACCCACGACGTGGCCGAGCCCTTGAAGAACTTGAGTCCACCGATGCCCTGGATGCGGTTGCCCTCGACGTCGTCGCCCTTGCGGTCGCCGTTGAGCCCGACGACCACGCTGGCCGTGCCCGGCACCGAGAGGAAGTCGGAGCCCGGCCGGAGCTCGGAGGGGGGCGCAAGCGTGACGCCATCGATGGCGACGCCGAAGTAGTTGCCGGCGACCTTTACCGACTGGGCATTGCTGTAGAACTCGATGGCATGGGCGTAGTTGACGTGGCCCATGACGTTACGCTCGTTGCCGTCGTTGACGCCGTTCCCGTCGGTGCCGATGACGGACCCGATGGTGTTGCGGCCGTTCTCGTAGGTTTCCACGGAGGAGTCGCCTGCGGACCGGCCGGCGTCGAGCTGCGCCTGGTGGGTGACATCGGGGGCGACGAACGTTTTTCCGTCGGCGAGCGTGTTGAAGTAATTGCCGCTGGTGCGCGCGTAGGGCAGTTCCAACGCGAGGGCGATGTGCATGCCGGTGGCGATGTTGAACTCGGCGTTGTCGTTCACGCCATCCGAGTCGGTCCCGAACGTCAAGGCCTCCGAGAAGGTATCGACGTTCACGCCGCCCACGTTGACGCGATGGCGGAACGCGGCGACGGCGGACGCGGAGCCCGAGACCGTCTTGCCGTCGGGGGCGAGCCCAAACCAGTTGCCCTGGACCTTGCAACGCTCCGCCTGCTTCACGAGGGCGATGCAGTAGATGGACGGGTCCTCGTCGCTGCCCGGGGTGTGGCGGCTGCGGAAGCCAAGGCCTCGGATGGTGACGTCGTCGGCCTCATAGACGCCGAGGATGGCGTTCTCGGAGTCGCCGTAGCCGGGGAACGGCAGGCGTGTGGAACGTCGGGCGGGGAGGGTTCCCGGCCCGGAGTCGTCGGAGCTGGAGTCGAGCACGATCCTCAGCTGGGCATTGTTGCCGGCGAGGATTCCATTGGAGTTGGGGGCGGCGCCGGGCTGGGTGTACCCATCGATGACGACGCCCGCCTTGCTGATGAGCGGGTAGCCGCCGAGAGGGGTCTGGATCACGTGCGGCCCGGCCCCGGGGATGTTGAAGGCGATGATGTCGTTCTCCTGCAAGCCTTGCAGGGCCTCGAGCAGGGACGTCTTGCCGTCGGTCGCGGGGCTGTCGTTGTCGGCCGTGTCCACCACGATCTTGCGCACGCGCTCGACGCGCACGTTGTCAAACAACACCCAGTTCTCGTCCAGCAACGCGGCGATCGAGTTGAAGATGTCGGCGTAGCCCACCATCACGGTGCCGGACTTCCACGGGGTGGAGTTGGTGTAACGTGAGAAGACCTGCCCGTTCAGCTTCAACGTGATGATGTCGTCGATCTGCGACACCTCCACGGGGACCCATCGCTTGGCGAGGATTCCGGGCGCCTCGAACGGGGGCGACGTGAACGTGCCCTGGAAGTTGCCCTGCTCGTCGCCGTGGTCCGGGAAGGTGTCCTTGTCGAGGTCGAGGATGCCCCCGGCGTCGCCAAACAACACGGCGGGCCGTCCGGCGGCGTCGCCCGCGAGCGCCCACAGGTCCTTCGCGCCGCCGCCGTCGCAGGTCACCGTGAAGAACAATCCGTCGCTCTTGTCCGCGCCCGCGATGGGCGCCGCGAAGGCCGAGCTGAGTCCGTTGCCCGCGAACACCGCCCAGTTCGGGCCCGCTCCGGTGTGGTTGATCCCGAACCATGCGTTCTCCGTGGTGGAGCCGCCCAGGTCGCCCCATGAGCCGTGGTTCATGAACATGTCGAACTTCAGGACGTAGTTGCCGCTGAAGTTCTGGTTCTTGGGATACAAGTTGACGACGACGCGCGCGCCGAGGTCGTCCTTGTTGACCGTGAGCTTGACGCCCTTGGCGGTGCCGTTGGAGTTCGGCGCGGGCGGCACGTTCAGCGTTTGCCCTGTCGTGTCGAGGGGCCCGGCGAACAGGTTGTAGGTCTGCGCCCCGTAGTCGAAGGCCCAGTCCACCTTGTAGTCGGTGTCGCCGGCGGTGAACACGCCCACGCGCATGTCCCATGCGGCCGAGGTGTCCGTGTCGAAGTTGTCCGAGAAGAGCGTCTCGGCTCGCGCAGACGCCGCCATGGCTCCCGCCGCAAGGGCGAGGAGGGCGGCGCGACCTTGAGGGGAATGGTGTCGCGTCATGACGGGTTCATCACGCGACCCGACGAGAGGGTTGGCAAGGCATTTCACGCCGCCTGCCAACCGTCCGTTGCTCCGGGGTCAGGACTCGCGCCGGCGCCACTGCGCGACGAACATCCCGCTGCCCCCCGTGACTTGCGGCCAGAAGAGGTGGGACGGCGACGCCGGGGCGTCCGGCACGAACGGATTCGCGAATGGGAACGGCTCGAAATCCGCATGGGCCTTGCCAAAGGCCTCGACCGCGCCCGCCGTCTCCGCGCGGGTCAGCGTGCACACCGAGTACACCAGGCGTCCGCCCGGCCGGACGGCCTCCGCCGCCCGGCCGAGCAACGCGAGTTGACGCACGACAAGCTCCTCGACGTCCTTCGGCTGGACGGTCCAGCGGGCGTGGGGGTTTCGGCCCCACGTCCCGAGACCCGTGCATGGGGCATCCACAAGGACGCCGTCAAATTCGCCACCGCCCGGCACCGGCAGGGACTCGTCCCACAACTCCCAGCGAACGCCCCGGATCCGAGCCCGGGACAACCGCTGCTGCAAGCGGTCCAGCCGCCACTCGGCCCGGTCTGTTGCCATCACGGTTCCCTTGCCCGCAAGGAGGTCGGCAAGGTGCAACGTCTTGCCGCCCTCGCCCGCGCAGACGTCCCACCAACGCACCTCGGCGGCGGGCATGGCCGCGATGCAGCAATGCGCCACCGCCTGCGAAGCCACGTCCTGGATCTCGAATTCCCCCTTGTGAAACGAGGGCGTCCGGAACAGGTCCTTCAGGCCCCGGTATTCAACCGAGTCCGGCACCGGCCCCGCCACGGCGTCGGGCTCGCCACCCAACGCGGCAGCGAGCTCGCCGCCCTTGCCAGGACGCGCGCGCAGCCAAAGCCGCGGCTCCGCTTGCAACGCACGAATCCATTCCGCTGGCACATCCATCGCCTCGCGGACCCATGCAGGCACCGCACGTTCCATGAGTTCCGCGTCGGGCACGAATCCGGGCTTTCGCGCAAACGTGTCCGCGAACCCGGCAGCCTGGTCGATTCGCCTCTCCAGCGGCCTATCGCCGTCCAGCCAGCCTTGCCAGCGGAAGTACGCGAAGACCGCGCGGCTGATCCATCGCGTCTCCTCCGGGGTCAGGCCGCTCGCCATCTTCATCGTCGAGCGCAGCTCCCGGTCCGCCGCCCGCTCCGGCCCGGACCGCGCCACGACCCGCGCCGCCCATTGCACCGGCGTTCGCTCCTGACGCTTGCGAATGGGACGCGCCGATGGCCCCTCATCCGTGCCCCCGGGGCCAACGCCGGCTTCCTCGGCACGACGTCCCCGGTAACCGCCCGCCGAAGGTCGCCCTCCGTGGTCGCCCCAACGGGGTCGTCGATCGAAAGGCCGGCCCCGAAACGGCGGTCGCCCGCCCTCACCGCCATGGCTGCCCTCGCGCGGCCCGGCGGCGGCGCCGTGTTCGTCACGCGGGTCATACGCACGCGGCGCCGGGGGAGCCTCGGGAGCAGCGCCTGCGTCCGCCCCGGAGACGGGCTCTCGGGACCCCGGGCGCTCCGGGGGGAAGGAACGCGGCGGACGCGACCCAAAGGGTGGACGCTCGCCCCCGTCGTCCCGACGGAACGGCGGGCGAAACGAGGGGCGCTCTCCTCCGAACGAGGAGGGCCCACGGCCCCTGGGGTCAAACGGCCGACGCGACCCTTGGAAATCCTCGCGTCGATCGTCGCCACCAGCATTGAAACCGGGGCCGGGACGCGGCCCGCGCCATGGCCCGCGTTCGCCAAAGGAAGGCCGTTGCCCGAACGATCGTTGGAAGCGAGGACGCCGGTCGCCGTAGGAAGGACGTCCAGCGAAGGGACGTGGCCCTGCCGGGGAAGGTCCATCGGGTCGGAAACCCTCGCGTCGATCGTCGCCACCCGCTTGGAAACCGGGGCCGGGACGCGGCCCGCGCCATGGCCCCCGTTCGCCGAAGGACGGCCGTTGGAACGGAGGTCGCCGATCCCCGTAGGAAGGCCGCCCGCCGAAGGGGCGCGGTCCTTGCGGGCGCGGTCCATCCGGGCGGAATCCACCCTCGCGGAAGCCCTCCGGGCGCCGGGGACCCTGCTGCCATGGCCGCCCGCCTTGCGGCCGGTTTTCGTCACGGAAGCCATACGGGCGCGGACGGCGATCCCCGCCGGAGAACCCGCCGCGATCCTCGGGACCGCCCGGCGAGGCCGGGCCCGCATCCCCGGGGCCGCGCTGACGCCACGGTGCCGGACGTTGCTGCCACGGGCGACCGCCTACCGGCCTGCCTTCCCGTGCCGGGCCCGCGCCCCACGGCCGGCCGCGGGGTGCGCCGCCGCGCGGGGCGTTCCTCCAGAACGGAGCCTTGCCGCCGTCTTCAGGAGGATTCATGGCTTGGAGGCCGGCGCGGCCTTGAGGCGGTCGAGGTGGATACGTGAAACGATTCCCATGTAGTTGTCTTTGTCGGAGAGCTCGGCGGCCTTGCGAATGTGCAGGTCCCGCCTGGGCAGGTCCTGCATGGCCTCGAAGTAGAGGCCAAGGTACAGATGGGCGTAGAACTCCTGCTCGCGCCGCGCGTCCTTGTCCTCGGCCTTCCCGGCCGCCGTCAGGACATCTTGCGCAGACGCCTTGCCCGCGAACAACGATTGAATCTCCCGCATGGGCACGCGGGCGTCGCGCTCGATGGGGATGAGGGACTTGCGGGCGGCCTCGATGCCCTGCTCGCGCGCGGTGCAAAGGAAGTGCCATGCGGCGTTCTCGACGTCCTGCGTGTTGTGCGTCTGGTGGACCTCGAACTGCTGGCGCCCATCCTTGAAGCGCCCCGCGTAGTACAGGGCGATCCCGCGCTGCCAGTTCTGCGGCACCAACCGCGGCGCCAGCTCGTTCGCGCGGTCGAAGTCCTTCACCGCGTCCTCGATTCGCCCAAGGCGGAACCGCAACTGGCCGCGCGTCTGGTGCAACGACGCCGAGTCCGGCTCCAGCCCGATCGCCGCCGTCAGGTCCTCGTCGGCCAACGCATGCTGGCCCGTCATCGAGCGCATCTGCGCCCGCAGGTTGAACAACCGGGCGTTGCGCGGCTCCTCCTTCAACGCCGCCGCAGCCGCCGCGAACGCATCGTCCACCTTGCCCAACCTCCACAGCGCCACCACGCCGTCCATGCGGTTCGTCTCGGCCGCCACAAGGCCTGCCGCCACGAACACCACCCCAACGAACCGTTGCAACCCGCGTCTCATGGCCCGAAGGCTACCGCCCCGACGGGCCATGCGTCCAAGGGTTCCCAACCCAGCAATTGCCGCGCGGGCGCCGGGTCGAAGACCCAGTCGCGCACGGGCCGACTCGTCCCGAACACCACGTGATGGCCCGCGGGCACCGGCCGCGTCACCGCCGCAAGCACGAGCCCACCCGCGTCACCGGGGCTCAGGTACGTGTCCTGCGCGATCCCCTCCCCCTCGATCTGGCGCACCTGCCCCATGTCGCGCGGGCACCAGCCCAGCCGGATCGACACCACCTCAAGGCCATGATCGCGCGCGTGCGAATAGCCCGCCGACTCCATGAACACCTTCGTCGCGGCGTACCACCGCAGCGGCGTGATCGGGTCCGTCACCCGCACCGGCCATGGGCCCTCGCGCGATTGCCGTATGTTGACCTGGATGCTGCTGGCCAGCACCCAGCGCCGGATGCCCGCCCGGACGGCCGCCGAAAGTACCCGCTCCAGACCCAGGATGTTGTCGGGGACAAGGCATGCGTCGAAGTCCGCGTCGTCCGGCGTGGCCGCGAGGTGCACCAACGCAGCGGCCCCCTCAAACGCCCGTTCCAGCACGTCCACGTTGGCCAACCCCGAGACGAAGGCGTCCGGACGACCGGGGAACGGGACGCGGTCCAGCAACCGCGTGGCGATGCCCGCGCCCGTCAACGCACGCACGACAGCCCGGCCGATGCGGCCGGACGAGCCCGTGACCGCCACGGGCCCGGGAAACGGTGGACCCTGGGCCTTCAACAGGTCCCCCCCGGCGCCGTCAGGGACTGGCCGTTGCACGACTCATCGAGGCGAAGCAACCACGGAGCCACGCGGCGCGCCCATGCCATGGGGCCCTCAAACGAGGCCGCGTTGCCGGGCCAACAAAGCCGCAGCATGTCCGTGTCGATGATGCCCGGATTGAGCGCGACCACCGCCATGCCCTGCGGCACCTCATGAGCCATCGACTGCGACAACCCCTCCACCGCCCATTTCGACGCGCAGTACGGGGCCACGCCGCCGTCCGTCGTGCGTCCCCAGCCGGAGCTCACGTTCACCCACACGCCCGACCCGCGCCGAACCATGGCCGGCAGGAAATGACGGGCCATGTGGAAGATCCCGTCCACGTTGACCGCCATCAACTGGCGGAACTCGGCGGCGGGCACGGACCATATCGGGCCCGGACGGTTCATGAGCGCCGCGTTGTTGATCACCACGTCCGGCACGTCGAACTCCCCAAGCATCCGGCGCGCCCAGCATTGGACCTGCGCGTCATCCGCGACATCCACGACTTGAAGGCAATGAGGCGAGCCAAAGTCGCGTTGAAGCTCATGGACGGCGTCCGCGGAACGGGCGCAACCTAGGACGCGGTGTCCAAGGCGATCGAACTCGCCCAGCAACGCCCGCCCGAGCCCGCGCGACACCCCGGTCAGCAAGATCGTCTTCACGGGGCGGCCTTGCGGGTCCTTGCGCGTCAGGCCTTGGCCACCAATTGCCGCAGCACGAACGGCAGGATCCCGCCGTGCTGGTAGTACTCGATCTCGATCGGCGTATCGATTCGGCACCGCAACGGCACGTCAAGGACCGACCCATCCTTGCGCGTCACGCGCAGCACGAGGTCCTGTTGGGGCTTCAACGAGGAACCCAAGCCCACGACGTCGTACGTCTCCGATCCGTCGAGCCCCAACGACTGCGCCGTGGTGCCCTCCTTGAACTGGAGCGGGAGCACGCCCATGCCGACGAGGTTGGAGCGGTGAATGCGCTCGAAGCTTTGGGCGACCACGGCGCGGACGCCGAGCAGGGCCGTGCCCTTGGCAGCCCAGTCCCGGCTGGAGCCCGTCCCGTACTCTTGGCCCGCGAGGATGACCAAGGGCGTGCCGCGCTTGCGGTATTCCACGGCGGCGTCGTAGATCGCCAGCCTGCTGCCCTCGGGCTGGAGCAGCGTGTTGCCGCCCTCCTCGCCGCCGAGCATGAGGTTCTTGATCCGCACGTTGGCAAACGTGCCACGCGTCATCACGCGGTCGTTGCCGCGGCGGCTGCCGTAGCTGTTGAAGTCCTCGAACGCCACGCTGTTCTCCACGAGGTAACGCCCGGCCGGGGACGACTTCTTGATCGAGCCCGCGGGCGAGATGTGGTCGGTGGTGACGGAGTCCCCGAAGATGCCGAGGGCACGCGCGCCGCGAATCTCCCCGATCGAGCCCGAGGACAACGCGAAGTCCGCGAAGAACGGCGGCTCCTGGATGTACGTGGACGCCCTGTCCCACCCGTACACCAGCCCGGGGGTCGCCGGAATCTCGTTCCACTTCGGGTTCTGCGACGCGAAGTCGGTGTAGAGCCGACGAAAGACCTCGGGCGTCAACGCGCTCTGCATGGCGTCGCGCACCTCGGCGAGCGTGGGCCAGATGTCGGCCAGATAGACCGGCTGGCCGTCCTTGCCGGAGCCGATGGGCTCGCACGTGAGGTCGAGGTCCACGCGCCCGGCGAGGGCGAAGGCGACGACCAACGGCGGCGACATGAGGAAGTTCGCCTTGATCGACTGGTGCACGCGCGCCTCGAAGTTGCGGTTGCCGGAGAGGACGGACGCGGCGACGAGGTCGTTCTTGACCACGGCCTCCTCGATGGCGGGTGACAAAGGTCCGGAGTTGCCAATGCACGTGGTGCAGCCGTAGCCGACGACCTGGAAGCCGAGCTGGTCAAGGTAGGGCTGGAGCCCGGTCTTGGAGAGGTAGTCGGAAACGACGCGCGAGCCCGGCGCCAACGAGGACTTCACGCCGGGGTTGGGCTGGAGGCCCTTCTCGACCGCCTTCTTGGCGAGCAGGCCGGCCGCGAGCATCACGCTCGGGTTGGACGTGTTCGTACAGCTCGTGATGGCGGCGATCAGGACGGAACCGTGCCCCAACGTCGCCTTGCCGCCATCCACTGCCGCGTCCGCCTTGCGCGTCGCGAACTCGCCGCGCGTCTTGCCAAACCCGTTGTCGGTCACCGCGCGACCGAAGGCATGGAAGAACTCGCGCTTCATGTTGCCCAGCTCGATGCGGTCCTGCGGGCGCTTCGGGCCGGCCACGGAGGGCTGGACCGTCGCGAGGTCCAGCTTGATGACCTGCGAGTAGTCCACCTCGCCCTCCTGCGGGATGCCCCACATTTCCTGGGCCTTGTAGTAGTTCTCGTAGGCCACGCAGTGCTCCTCCGGACGCCCCGTGGCGCGCAGGTAGTTCACCGTCTCGGCGTCCACGGGGAAGAAGCCCATCGTGGCGCCGTACTCGGGGGCCATGTTGGCGATGGTGGCCCGGTCCACGGCCGGCAACGCCGCCGCACCCGGCCCGAAGTATTCGACGAACTTGCCCACCACCTTCGCCTTGCGCAGGACCTGCGTCAGCGTGAGCGCCAAGTCCGTGGCCGTGACGCCCTCTCGCAGAGCACCGGTCAGGTGCACGCCCACAACGTCCGGCGTCAGGAAATACACCGGCTGGCCCAGCATGCCCGCCTCCGCCTCGATGCCGCCCACGCCCCAGCCCACGATGCCAAGGCCGTTGATCATCGTGGTGTGCGAGTCGGTGCCCACCAAGGTGTCGGGGTAATACACGTCCCCCTGCGCGAGCACGCCCTTGGCGAGATATTCAAGGTTGACTTGGTGCACGATGCCGATGCCCGGCGGCACCACCTTGAACGTGTCGAACGCCTGCATGCCCCACTTCAGCAACTGGTAGCGCTCGCGGTTCCGGTGAAACTCAAGGTCAAGGTTCCGGCCCAGCGCGTCGGCCGTCCCCGCGAAGTCCACCTGCACCGAGTGGTCCACGACGAGATCGACGGGCACCAACGGCTCGATGATCTTCGGGTTCTTGCCCAGCCGTTGCACCGCCGACCGCATGGCCGCGAGATCGACCAGCAACGGCACCCCGGTGAAGTCCTGCAACACGATGCGCGCCACCACGAACGGGATCTCCGCCGTCCGCACCTCCACCGGCTTCCATGCCGCCAGCTCGCGCACGTTCCCCTCCTGCACCTTCAGTCCGTCGCAGTTGCGCAACACGGACTCCAGCACCAGCCGGATCGACACCGGCAGGCGGCGCACCGGCAGCTTCAGCGCACGGCCCAAGGCCGGGATGGAGTAGAACTGACCGCGGCGGCCCCCGCCGAGGTCGAAGGCTTGCAACGTTCCCAGAAGATCGTGGGGAGTGCTCATGAACTGGAATTGCTAAGAAATGGTAGGCCTCGGTCCGGATGCATGAACTTGCCCCGCCCATGGCCACGCTCGGCCGCGCATCGTGCGGACGCGCCCGGACAGCGTCAAGCGATCGGGTTCCAACCCTGATCCGCTCGCAAGCCGTTCCCGAGTTCCCGGTTCTCGCCTCACGCCGCGCCGACGGAGGCTTGAAAAAACAGGCCCTCATTTCGTCTTGGCGTCATGGCGCGAAACAATCCAAGCCGCCGCATGCACGGATTCCGAGATTCATGCAGCGGGGAGTTCCACACGCCATGCCGCCACAAGGCAAAAACCCAGTGCCGTGGATGCCCATGCTTGGTTTCATGCCCATCCGCCAAGATGGCGCGTTGGCACGCAGCCTGCCCCAACCCTTCCGCTCGGGGATCGACAGATTCCCTCCTCCCTGCGGGGGATTGGGGGGCACCCGCGCAAGCGGTGGCTTGGCCGAGACCACGAAGCCCAGCAGAGCCGCAAGGAGTTCCACGCCGAAGCCGCCGGTATCAGCTTCGGCACCCATGAATTCGTGGTAGCCGTTGCGCCCGAGCGGTGTCCCTCCGCCCGCGTGGAAACCTTTCCGTCCTTCACTGCCGACCTCGGGCGGCGGGGATCGCTTCGAATCGCGGCTTGTCGAACTTGGGCGGCACTCGCCTCGGGAAGGTAAAAGGCGCCGGCCGCCCAAGGGTCCGCCGGGGTGGGACGGTCGGCGTGACCCTCATCATGGCAGCCGGCGCCAAAGCTTCCTTAACAGGCGCCCAACCTTTGCTTCCTCTCCATGCTCCTACGTCGGACCAACTCGCCAAGCCTCTCGATCGCGGCGGGAAAACTCATCGGCTTCTCAATGAATCCGCCAAGGGACAGCTCTTCCGCCACCATGGCAGCGTCCCGGTTCACGCTCATGAGGACCAAGCATGCGCGAGAATCGTCGTTCCACTTGCGGATCCACTCCTGCCATGCAACCGCCTTGAATGCGGCCCAGTCCACCAAGATCACATCCACGTGTTCCCAGATCTCCATGCCGACCTCACCCAAGGTACCGGTCGCGGACGTGATGCTGAAGCCCAGCATGCTTATCGCACCGGCCACGGCATCCCTGACCGAAGGATCAGGGTCCACCAAAGCAAGTCTCACGACATCCCCCGCCAACCGCATTTCATTTGTGTTGACCAAGTCCATGGAGTGGACACCAACCATTCGGGCAACTCCCATGCGCGCACCCCGAGTACCCCAAGCTACGAACGCCTTGGCGCCACGACCACCACGGGACGCCGCGCTGCCTCACGTCATTGTGAGGACGTTGCCCCATGGGTGGGCTGCTATTTGCATGCCAACATGGGCGCGCACCCTGTTTTTGCTGGTTTACGCGGGTGAAAACCCGGGCGGACGTCCGCAAATGAGCGGCGACAAACCAAGCCCCTCCTTCGCTCGGGCGATTCCATGCGTGTTTAGTGCCTTCCACGGGAAGGAACGTCCGCCAAGACACCGGCACCTGAACAGGAAGCATCCCGTCCCTGGAATGAAATTGTCCATGAGAAGAGGCCGGCATGGGCCAAGTGGGGGAGTTGCTGCGCCGTGATCGCCAACCGGCGACCTTGCCACCCAATCCACGGTGCATGGTATCATGACGCCGATGCGTGGACGTTTGATGGCCTTCGCCATGGTAACCGCAGGCACCCTCGTGGGCTTGGTCTGGACCGGTTGGCTTGCTTGGGATACGGCTGATCAAATCGCGGCGCGCCTGTCCGAGGAGAAGCTCGTCGGCCTCAGGCTGGGCGACACGTTTGCCGCCGACCTGCATGAGTTGCGCTCGCACTTCAGGCGCTTCGAGGCCACCAAGCTGGAGACGCACTGGGAAAAGTTCGAGGCCACCCGCAACCGCATCGAGACGTCACTTGAAAACCAACGGCGGACCGCGACGTCGCAGGCCGAGGCCTCGCACGTTGGCAGCCTCCTGACGAACCTTGCGGGCTACGAAGAAACATCGCGTCGGGCGCATGACAAGATTGCAGGCGGCGCAAACAGATCCTCGCTGGCGCCGGACATTATCGCCCTTGGCGACCAGGCGTCGGAGATGGCCGCAACCATCAGGACCCTCCTGCGTGAGCGCCAAGCATCCCTCGAGCAAACCACGCTCTTGGCTCGCGTCCGCCTGCAACGGCTCGTGCTCCTCGTCGCGGCAACCTTGGTCGTCACCGTGCTCCTCGCCACGACGCTGTCCGTCATCGTCTGGCGTGGGCTCTTCAGGCCCTTGCAGAACAGGGTGACCGCCAGCGAGGAGGCCGCCCGGCGCAGCGAGAAGCTCGCGTCGCTCGGCATCCTCGCCGCAGGCGTGGCCCACGAGATTCGGAACCCGCTGACCGCGATCAAGGCCCGGTTGTTCAGCCAGCAACGCAGGCTTCCTCCCGATTGCGCCGCCATGGAGGACGCACGGATGATCGACCGGGAAATCAACCGACTCGAGGACATCGTCCGGTCCGTGCTCGACTTCGCAAGGCCAAGCAAGCCCGCCCCCGTCCTGGTGGACCCCGTCACGACGTTGGACAACATCCGGCAACTGCTCGCCCCGGAGGACAACCCGTGCCAGGTCACGGTGGACGTCACGAATCCGCCGGGCCTCCGCATCCGGACCGACAAGACCCAGTTCCACCAGGTCATCCTCAACCTGGTCCGAAATGCCATGGATGCCGCCGGGCATGACGGCCACGTACGACTTCGTGCCCGAAAGGCGGTCAGGGGCCCGGCCGGCCACGGCGCGCCCGTCGCGCTCATCGAGATCGAAGACGACGGTCCCGGCCTCTCCGCCGAGGCAAGGGAACGCTTGTTTGATCCGTTCTTCACGACGAAGTCAAACGGCACGGGGCTTGGCTTGTCCATTTCCGCCCGCATCGTCGAGCGCAACGGCGGAACCTTGGAGTTTTCGTCCAACCCGCGGAGGGGCACCACCTTCACCGTCTCATTCCCATGCGAGGCCTGAAGACAAGCCCCCGGGTGCTGCTCGTGGAAGATGACGTTTCCCTCGGCAACGCCTTGGCATCCATACTCGCCGACGAAGGATACCGGGTATCGTGCTGCCATCGCGGTGACGAGGGCTGCGAGCGCGCCATGACGGAGGCCCCGGACCTCGTCATCACGGACCTCCGCCTTCCCGGGATGGACGGCATGGACGTCGTGCGCCACCTCCGGCGCAATCGTCCCATGATGCCCATCATTCTCATGACTGCTCATGGCAACCCGGAAGCCATCATGGAGTCCGCGAGGGAAGGCACGTTCGACTACCTGAGCAAGCCGTTCGAGATGAGCAACCTGATCGACGTCGTCCGACGCTCCCTTGCAAGGTCTCCTCACCCCGATGTCGTCCCCGACTCCCATGCGACGGATCCGCACGGATTCGTGGGCAGAAGCCGCGTCATGGAGGCCCTCTACAAGGAGGTCGGCCGCCTCGCCCCGCGCCCCGTCACCGTGCTCGTCCGCGGGGAAACAGGAACCGGCAAGGAGCTGGTGGCGCGCGCCCTCCACGCCCACTCGGGCCGGGCCTCCATGCCGTTCGTGGCAATCAACTGCGCCGCACTCACGGAAACCCTGCTCGAAAGCGAGCTCTTCGGGCATGAAAAGGGCGCGTTCACCGGCGCATACGAGCGCCGGATCGGCCGATTCGAGCAGGCCGGCGGCGGCACGCTGTTCCTCGACGAGATCGGCGAGCTCACCCCTTCCACGCAGGCCAAGCTGCTGCGCGTCCTTCAGGAGGGAACGTTCGAGCGCGTCGGCGGACGCCAGCCCATCGCAAGCACGGCAAGGGTTGTGGCCGCCACCCATGTGGACATCGAGGCTTCCATCGCCACCAAGACCTTCCGCCCTGACCTCTACTTCCGCCTCAATCAAGCCACCATCGCCGTGCCGCCACTTCGCGAACATCCCGAGGACATACCCGAGATCGCACGGCACTTCCTGGGACTCCATTCGGCAAGGATGAATTGCCAGCCCGCACAGCTCGGGGAGGACGCAATCACGGTGCTCACGGCCCATCCATGGCCGGGAAACGTTCGGGAGCTCGAGAACGTCATCAGGCAAGTCCTGATACGGGCCAACGGGCGCATCGTGGGTGCCCACGACGTCTCTCCGTTGCTTCGCGGCCGGCATCCTGAAGCCGAGATTCGTGACGCCGGCCTTCGTCAGATGGTGCGCGAGGCGCTCGACATGGCCGAACGCGGCGAGATCTCTGGTGCGCATTCCCGCGTGGTGCAAAGGCTCGAGTCCACGCTGCTTGCGGAGGCCCTGTCGCGGGCCGAGGGCAACCAGTCGCGAGTTGCGAGGTGGCTCGGCATCTCGCGCGTCACGCTTCGGGAAAAACTCCGTGCCTTAGGACTTCATCCCGGCAACGAGTAGTCCATCCGCCCGTTATTCGCCCCGGTTCAACTTCTCCAGTCGTTCAATCAACGCCACCGCACCAGGCTGGCCCGCAAATCGCTCCGACAGTCCCCAGGTGTCCGCCAGCACGCGGCCAAGGCCTCGGGAACGCCCATGAAGCACGGCGTCCTCAAGCCATTCCAGCGGAGCCTCCTCCCATTGCCCGGCTGCCTGAAGCCTCTCCATCGCACCGTTCCCGCCCCTCGTGGGAATCACCACCACCGGGTCGCCGCCCATGTCCAACGCCATGTCCACGCTCCGAAACAGCCACTCGCGCGCCGCGGTCGCCCCAAGGAACGGCGGCCTCGTAAGGAGAAACAGACGTACGTCCATGCCCGCATCGCGCAACCACGCGGCGGCCCGCTCAAAATCCCCCGGGCTGGTCCGCTTGTTCAGCAAGGCATGCGCCTCCGGATGCACGGTTTCCAGACCCATCGCCACCTCAAGGCGAACACCCGTGGGCAGCCTTTGCCGAAACCCCACGATTCGAGGTCCCACCAAGGCCGGGTGACTTTCCACCACCAACTGCCCCACGCCAGAGCACCGGACGGCGATCCCCTCGTAGGCGGAGGGCGGGATCGCACCGTGGTCGAAGAACGAACCCGCGTTGTAGAGCTTCAGCCAATCCATCCGCCTGCTGCCCCGCGAGGCCAACGCCTCGTCCAATTGCGCAAGGATGTCCCCCTCCTCGACCCGGCCTGGCATGGCATGCCGCCACAGGTCGCACATCACGCATCGCCAAGGACATTCGCGGTTGGAGAGGAACACGGTCAGGCCGGGCGCCATTTCCCCGCCCCTTTGCCATTCGGATTCCCAGAGAAACCCTGCGGGCCGCCTTGGCGAGCCGCCATCACGGTCCACGCCCGAGCGCGCGTCCAGTACCCAACGGTTCCTGCCAAAAGGCTGGCTTGGATATGGAAAAGCCGGGCCATGGACCGGCCCGGCTTTGCATGGGGAGGACATGAAGGCGTCCTCGAAAGGATGATCGTCGGTCGATGCCCTAGTGAAGGTCGATCTTCTCGCCTTCCTTCAGCGTGATGATTGCCTTCTTCCAGTCACTGGTCCGTCCGGCGGCAGCCGTGTTCTGACGACGAGCCTTCCCGCGGACATTTTGGGTGTTCACCCGCTGGACCTTGACCTTGAAGAGGTCTTGGACGGCCCGCTTGATCTGCGGGGCCGTCGCCCTTCTGTCCGCAACAACCGTGTACTGGTTATGCTTCTCGGCTAGCAGGGTGCCCTTCTCGGTGATCCGGATGGTCTTGATGATGTCAAAGGAGGTCATGGCGCATGCTTCTGGATGGTGGTTACTCCGAGAACCGGCTAGACACGCGAACGAATGCCTCGCGGGTGAACACCAGTTTGTCGTATCGAAGCAACTCGTAGGTGTTGACCGAGGCGGCATGCGCGATGCCCACCCCGACCACGTTGCGGGACGCCCTCTCAAACGACTCGTCGGCGCCGTCGAGGACAAACAA
Organism: uncultured Verrucomicrobiota bacterium; assembly: GCA_903925515.1. Lineage (GTDB taxonomy): Bacteria > Verrucomicrobiota > Verrucomicrobiia > Limisphaerales > UBA9464 > UBA6176. Next base: position 49,058 of record CAIYFP010000462.1, on the reverse strand, counting down.
GACCGTGTGGCCGTCCACGCCAAGCGTCCGCTGCACCGCGAGGAATTCCTTCGTCTTGGGTTGGGCAAGCTTCAGGTCCGCCACCACCTGGACATCACCCGCGTTGAGGCGCTCGCTCAAGGCCTTGCGCAAGGCGAGGCGGGCAACCTTCTTGTTGACCTTCTTGGAAAAGTCGCGCGGCTTCGGCCCATGCACCACGCCACCGCCACGCCACAACGGAGACTGAAACGACCCCGCACGCGCACGCCCCGTGCCCTTCTGACGCCATGGCTTCTTTCCCGTGCCAGCCACCTCGCCCATCGTCTTGGCAGATGCCGTCCCCGACCGCCGCCCGGCCATGTACGCAACGACGGTATCGTGAACAGCCTGAGTGCCACGCCCGTTTGCAATCACCTCGAACGCGACGTCGATCTCGCCCGACGCATTCCCATTTAGGTCCTTGATCAAAAGCTTCATGTCTCGCCCTTACTTCTTCTTGGCTCCGGCCTTCTTGTCGTCCTTCTTGCCCGAGGCGGCATCCTTGGCCTTCTGGCGCGCCTCATGGATCATCTTGTGACGTCGTCCGCCCGGCGGGATCTTCTTGGACTCCCGCACGACGCAGTAGGCACCCTCGCTGCCCGGAAAGTTGCCCCGGATCAAGAGGACGTTGTCCTCGGCCCGAACCTGCACAATCTCAAGGTTTTGGGAGGTCCGCTGCACCGCGCCCATGTGGCCGGGCATCTTGAGACCGCGCCGTACCGTGCCTGGGAACAAGCGCTGGCCGATGGCCCCCGAACGTCGATGCCACCCCTTGGCACCGTGCGTCATGTCGCCACCGCGGAAGGCCCAACGCCCTACGACGCCCTCGAACCCACGGCCCTTCGTCACGCCGATGCAATCCACGAACTGACCGGCCTCGAAGAGGTCAGCCCCCACGACATCGCCGGGATTTACGCCCTTGCTGAACTCGCGGAACTCGCGGATGCGCCGGACCGGCACGCCCTTGTGCTTTCGGACATGGCCGACAACTGCCTTGCTTACCCGCTGCTCCAGTTGGTCGTCAAAGCCAAGCTGGACGGCATTGTACCCATCCGTGGCGACCGTCTTCACCTGGAGAACCCGGTTGGGGCCCACCTGAACCACGGTAACCGGGGTCATCACCCCGTTGGAGTCATAGACCCGAGTGTGACCGATTTTCTTTCCCAAAAGTCCCAATGGCATGGCTGCTCCTTAAATCTTGATGGTGATGTCCACGCCCGCCGGGAGGTTGAGCTTCTTGAGCTCGTCCACCGTTTTTGCGGTCGGATCGAGGATGTCGATCAACCGCTTGTGCGTGCGCTGCTCGAAGGTCTCCTGCGACTTCTTGTCCGCGTGCGGCGACCGTCCGACAGTCACGCGCTCGACGGCGGTAGGAAGGGGGATGGGGCCGGCCACGCGAGCACCCGATCGCTTGACGGTCTCGACGATTTCGCTCGCCGAGGCATCAATCACGCGGTGGTCGTAGGCCTTCAGACGGATACGAATGCGTTGTGCCATACAAAGAACAGTGTCTAAAGGTGTGTTTTGTTGAAATTAGCTGCGCGCCGCCGGCTTCTTCCTGGCCGCGTCCAGCACGGTGGTCAGGACGCTGTTGGGAACCTGCTCAAAGTTGAGCGGTTCCATGCTATACGACGCCCGACCCTTGGACAATGACCGGATCGCCGTCGCGTATCCGAACATTTCGGCCAATGGCACCTGCGCCGTCACGACCGTCTGCCCGGCCTTGGCGTCAACCCCTTGAATGATGCCACGCCTGCGGTTGATGTCGCCCAGCAAGTCTCCTTGATACTCGTCGGGCGTCGTCACCTCGACCTTCATGATCGGCTCGAGCAAGATCGGGGCTGCGTCGTTGAACGCGTCCTTCAGCGCGAAGATGCCCGCCATCTTGAACGCGAGCTCGTTCGAGTCCACCTCATGAAAGGACCCGTCCACGATGCTCACCTTGATGTCGATCACCTGATACCCTGCGTACACGCCGGACTTGATGGCCTCCAAGATGCCATCTTCCACGGCCGGAACGTACTCGCGGGGGATCGCGCCACCGACGATCTCGTTCAGGACCTCGACGCCCTTCCCCTTCTCGTTGGGCTCAACCTTGACGCACGCGTGGCCGTACTGGCCACGCCCGCCAGATTGACGGATGAACTTGCCCTCGCCGTCCGCCGCCTTCGTGATCGTCTCCCGGTACGCGATCTGCGGCGCCCCGGCGTCCGCCTCCACCTTGAACTCCCGCTTCAACCGATCCCGGATGATCTCAAGGTGAAGCTCGCCCATGCCGGCGATGATGAGTTGGCCCGTCTCCTCGTTCGTGAAGACGCGGAAGGTCGGGTCCTCCTCCGCCAGCCGCTGCAAGCCCTCCGACATCTTGTCACGGTCGGCCTTCGTCTTGGGCTCGATCGCCATGCTGATGACGGGCTCCGGGAAAGTCGGCGGCTCCAACGTCACGTCGAACGACTCGTCGCATAGGGTGTCGCCCGTAGTGATGTTGCGAAGGCCCACCAACGCCGCGATGTCGCCGGAATAGACGGAGTCCACGTCCTTGCGTTCGCTGCCTTGGATGACCATCAAGCGACTGACGCGCTCGCGTTTCCGGGTGCGGGGATTGTAGATCGTGTCGCCCTTCTTGAGGGCTCCCGAATACACGCGGAAGAACACCAGCTTGCCGGCGTAGGGGTCCGTCCAAAGCTTGAATGCCAACGAGCAGAACTTCGCGGTGTCCGTCGTGTGCACGGTCACCTTGTCTTGGGTGCCGGGGACTTGGCCCTCGGCCGGCGGGATGTCGAGGGGCGACGGCAGGTAGTCGATGACCGCGTCCACGAGGTACTGCACGCCCTTCTTCTTGAACGCGGACCCGCAAAGCACGGGCACCAGCTCAATCTTGCAGGTCAAGCGACGAATGGCCGCCTTCAGCTCTTGGGGGGTGATGGGCTTCTCCTCGAGGACCAATTCAGCAATCCGGTCGTCCTTGTTCGACACCGCCTCGATCAGCTCTTGCAGCCCGGCAGCCGCCTGTTCCTTCAACGCATCGGGGACGTCCTTGATGTCATAGCGCAACCCCTCGTTGGTCACGTCACCAGGCCCCCAGACGATGGCCTTCTGGTTCACAAGGTCGATGACGCCCTCGAACTTGTCCTCGGCGCCGATCGGGAGGGCGATGGGATACGCGTAGGCGCCCAGCTTCCTCCGCATGTCATTGAGGGCGTTTGCAAAATTGGCCCCTGTCCGGTCCATCTTGTTCACAAATGCAATCCTAGGGACCTTGTACTTCGTGGCTTGCCGCCACACGGTCTCGGACTGCGGTTGCACGCCGGCGACACCACAAAACACGGCCACGGCACCGTCCAGCACGCGCATGGAGCGCTCCACCTCCGCCGTGAAGTCCACGTGGCCCGGGGTGTCGATGATGTTGATGCGATGCCCAACGCCCTCCCGAGCCTTGAACAACCCCTCCTCCTTCTTCTGGGTCCAGAAGCAAGTCACGGCGGCGGACGTAATGGTGATCCCGCGCTCCTTCTCCTGCTCCATCCAATCCGTCACGGTGTTGCCATCATCCACGTCGCCGATCTTGTGAATCAGGCCGGTGTAGAAAAGGATTCGCTCCGTCGTCGTGGTCTTTCCGGCGTCGATGTGGGCCGCAATGCCGATGTTGCGGGTCCGCTCGAGCGGATACTGGCGGTTCGGCGAGTTGACACTCGTGTTGATCGCGTTGGCGTCGCTCATGGTGGAATGAAGATGTTTCTGGGGGACAAAAACGCCCCGAGGTCATCGGGGCGTATCATGGCCGGGCTTGCTACCAGCGGAAGTGTGCGAACGCGCGGTTGGCTTGGGCCATCTTGTGGACGTCATCTCGCTTGCGGATGGCATTGCCCTGCCCGAGGTACGCCTCCATCACCTCGCCAGCCAAGGCTTGCTTCATCGGAACACCCTTGCGGTCGTCCGCAAACCCGACAATCCAGCGCATGGCCAAGGAGGTCTGGCGATCGGCCGGAAGCTCGACGGGAACTTGGTATGTCGCACCACCCACGCGGCGTGCCTTGGTCTCAATTCGAGGCTTGGTGTTGTCGATTGCACGCTGGAGCACCTCGAGCGGGCTGGCGCCGGGGTTCTTCTCGGCGATGACATCCAGCGCGCCGTACACGATGCGCTGGGCAAGGCTCTTCTTGCCACCGTACATGACGGTGTTCACGAGGCGAGCCACCAAGGGGCTGTTGTACTTCGCGTCCGGAACAACCGAACGCCTTTCGGCACGACGACGACGGGACATACAAAGAACGGGGAATGGAGGATGCTTTCAGTGTCAGACTAGATCGAGTCAACAAATCAACGAATGAACCTGGAGGGATTACTTCTTCGCCGCGGCGCCGCCGGCCGCCGCCTTGGGCCGCTTGACGCCATACTTGGACCGGCTGACCCGGCGCTTTTCCACTCCCGCCGCGTCCAACGTGCCGCGCACGATGTGGTAGCGAACGCCCGGCAAGTCCTTCACGCGGCCGCCTCGCACCAGAACGATCGAGTGCTCCTGCAGGTTGTGGCCCTCGTCCGGGATGTAGGCGATGACCTCGTTCCCGTTGGTGAGGCGCACCTTGGCCACCTTGCGCAACGCGGAGTTCGGCTTCTTCGGCGTGCGCGTCATGACCTGCAAGCAGACGCCCCGCCTGAACGGATTGCTTTGCAGGGCGGGCGCCTTGCTCTTGTACACCAACTTGCTACGGCCCTTGCGGACCAACTGATTTATCGTGGGCATCTCAGCCTAGGGATATGCCGCCGTGGCGGCGAAATGGAGGCGAGAGAATACAGATGCTTCCCCCCCCTGCAATACCTTTTTCCGGAAAGAAATGTTCTTCGTCGCCCAGTCCCGGCATCCGACATGACCGTCGTGCGCGTTCGCCGCAGCGTTGGAGCGTACGCTTCACCGGGATGGCGGGCGCCGGTGTGTCGGAGGGCACGCCGGACACGCGCGCGGTGTTCACGGGCGGGACCGAGCTACGACGCGAAGCGGTAGCCAACGCCCCGGACCGTCTCCACATGGGCGGACGCATCGCCAAGCTTCTCCCTGAGCCTGCGGATGTGGGTGTCCACGGTGCGGGCGTCGATGGCCTCGCGATCGTCCGGGGTCCATATGTCCTGGAGCAGGTGTTCCCTCGTCTGGACCCTGCCCCGGCGCTTGGCAAGGACCGTCAGGAGGCGGAACTCCGTCGCGGTGACGTCCACGCCCCTGCCCTTCACCAAGACCCGGTGTCCCGGCACGTCGATGGCAAGGTCGCCGAACGTGAGGATATCGCCGGCGACGGTCGGCACGGGGGCGCGGGCGATGCTTCTTCTGACCCTCAGCGCGAGCTCGCGGGGGCTGAAGGGCTTGGGGATGAAGTCGTCGGCCCCCAGCTCGAAGGCAAGAACGCGCTCCATCTCGGCGGATTGATCCGAAACCACGACCACCGGGATACGTTCCGTCCGGGCGTCCCGGTTCATGCGCTTGCAGAGCTCAAGGCCGTCCATGTCGGGCAGGGCGAGGTCAAGGACCACGATGTCCGGCCCGAGCGACCGGGCGGCATCCAGCCCCGCCTTGCCCGTGCCGGCCCGTGCCACGTCCATGCCAGCGGCCCTCAAGGCCTTGCCGATCAGGTCAAGCGTCGCCTCGTCATCGGACACCACCAAGACTTTGGACATGGTGGCGATCGTTCATCCGTCGGCCATCCATTCGGTGGCGCGTGGGTTACATGTCCGTGACTTGCGGGCGGCTTGTGCCAGCGGGGTCGCCGTGACGCCGGGGTTGGACCTACCCGCACCTCGATGCTTGAACCGCGTGCGTCCCGCGCTCCAACCTGCGGTACATGGATTCCCCCTCATTCGTCTCGACGCGGCGCGGCTTTCTCCAGGCAACCCTTGCCGGAGCGATGGCCGCGCCCTTCATCACCCGCGACCTGATCGCGCGCCCGCCCTCCGGCCAAGTGCTGCACGCCAGCTTTGGTGCCGGCGGGATGGCGTGGGCCGACCTCAACGAGATTGCCAGCCACAAGTCGGTCCGCATGGTGGCGGTTGCGGACGTGGACTCGTCGCGAACGGCAGAGTTCCGGAAGAAGTTCCCGGAGGCGCGCGTCTATGCCGACTACCGCGAGTTGCTGGACAAGGAGAAGCTCGACTCGGTGAACGTCTCGACCCCGGACCACATGCACGCGCCGCAGGGCATGGCGGCGTTGCAGCGGGGCATCCATGTGTACGGGCAGAAGCCGCTCACCCATGACATTCATGAGTCGCGCCAGCTCGCGAGGGTGGCCCGGCGGCGGAAGCTGGTGACCCAGATGGGCATCCAGATCCACTCTGCCAACGAGTACCGCCTCGCCATCCGCCTCGTGCAAGACGGCGTCATTGGCAAGGTGCGCGAGGTCCACACATGGTCTTCCAAGCAATGGGGCGACAACGGGACGATGCCGTCCCGGACCGACCCCGTGCCGGCCGGCCTTGACTGGAACCAATGGCTTGGGGTTTGCGCGGAGCGTCCCTTCATCGGGCAGGGCTGGTATCACCCGGGCAACTGGCGCCGGCGCCTCGACTTCGGCACGGGCACGTTCGGCGACATGGGCTGCCACATCTTCGACCCGGTCTTCGGGGCGTTGGAGCTGACCGCCCCGCTCTCCGTGACGTCGCGCGGCGCGGCCCCGAACTCTCATTCGTGGGCCACGGACGCCGTGATCGAGTACGTGTTCCCGGCGACGCGGCAGACGGTGCCGGGCAAGGTCCCGGTGACCTGGTACGATGGCACGAGGCGCCCGCCTGCGGAGGTTCTCGCGCTGCTGGGCAAGACGCCGTTGCCGGACCAAGGCTCCATCCTGATCGGAACCGACGGCATCATGGTGATCCCGCACGTGGCGCGGCCGGTGTTGCTCCCGGCGGAGAAGTACGGGGGGTTCAAGATGCCGGACGTGGGCTCGGCGAACCACTGGCACGAGTTCGTCAACGCGGTGCGCGGCGAGGGCAAGACGTCCACCCACTTCGACTACTCCGGCCCGCTCACCGAGTGCATCCTCCTTGGGTCGGTGGCCACCCGGTTCCGGGACACGAGGCTGGAGTGGAACGCAGCAAGGCTCCGCTTCACCAACGTGAAGGAAGCCAACGCGTTCGTGCGTCGCGCGTATCGCAAGGGCTGGGAGACCAAGGAACTCTGAAGTTCGCGCCATGTTCCACGGCCGTCCGTTGCTCATGACGTGGGCGCTGCTCCTCGCGGCGAGGATCCTTGCCCAAGGCCCCGCGGCCCCGGGCATGGCCCCGTATGCGGAATGGGTTGCACGGTGCCGCAAGCTTCCAACGAACCGCCAATCGGGCGGCAATCCCTCGGCCCAGGCCACCCTCCCCCTCGCGCGGTTCTCCGACTTCGGGCTCGTCCTCGACGCGTTTGTTGCGTCGTGCAGGACCGGGGCGATGTCGGACGCCGGCCGATGGGTGGGCAAATCGGGTGCCACGGACGGCTTCCTTGACCCGGCGGCCATGTACTACATGGAGCCGGGTGCGCCGGCGATGACCTTCGTGAGGCCGTTCCTCTCCGGTGCGCCGCGCAGGGCGGGCGCGGGGGCCGACGCGTCCTTCCGGCCGTTTGCCCAGCGCGCACGGTTGCCGGCCGACGCGGAGGTGTTCGTGCACGCGGACTACCATGGGGACGTTCATTCGCTGGTGGAGGCGTTGGAATGGTTGAACGCGCAGGGCTACCTGCGCGGCTTTGAGATTTCAAAGCCCGGCTTCCACATGGTGTTCCTCGGGGACTACGCCGACCGCGGGCGCAACGGCATCGAGGTGCTTTGCACGTTGATGCGGCTAGGGCTGGCCAACCCCGACCGCGTGTTCCTCTGCCGCGGCAACCATGAGGAGGCCGCCATCGCCGCGCGTTACGGGCTCCTCGCCGAGGGCCGGATCAAGTACGGGGAGGACTTCGACATCCCGCGAGTCCTGCGGATGTTCGACTACCTGCCCGTGGCGGTGTGGCTGGGGGTCGGCGGTCACTTTGTCCAGTGCCATCACGGCGGCATGGAGCCGGGCTTTGACCCCCGCGGGTTGCTGGACGCGCCGCCTTCCATGGCGTTCCAGTTCCTTGGCACGCTCCGGCAGGAATCCTTCCTGAGATCACGGCCGGAATGGTTGGCATCCGATCCCGCCTCCCGCGCCCTCCTTGGCAGGGCCGCGCGCGACTTCGACCCGGTGGACCCCATCCACCCCGCGACGCTCGGCTTCATGTGGAACGACTTCACGGTCGCGGGCGACGAGCCTGGCTTCGGCATCGATCCGGGGCGCGCCTTCGTCTATGGGCAAGAGGCAACCCGGTTTCTTCTCGCAAGCGCGCGGACCGCGTCCAACGCCGTCCATGCGGTGTTCCGCGGCCACCAGCAATCCTCGGCGCCCAACCCGATGATGCGGCGGTTGGTCGCGAGCAAGGGCGTGTTCCGGCATTGGCAGGATGGCGATTCCGCGGCCCGGCTCGCCGCGTCCCTGCCCGAGGTCACGTCATGGATCGAGACGGCCCCCGAGCGTCCCGTGCCGGAAGCCTCGGTGTGGACGTTCAACATCTCGCCTGACACCGCCTACGGCGTCGCCAACGGGTTCGACTTCGACGCCTTTGGCATGCTGCGCATGGGTCGCACGTTTGCCGACTGGAGGCTGCGGGTGGTGAATGTTGGCGGGGCCGGCCGTTGAACACGCGAGGCCATCAAGCCCGTCCGCCACGGCCGCCTCGGGCTGGGCGTGCTTGAGGGCGGACCTATCCGACGGCCAACGCCTTGCTCCCGATGTCCGTCCGCCACTGGGCGCCCTCGAACCGGATGACGCGCACTGCCTCGTAGGCCTTGGCGCGGGCGTCCGCCATGTCGGTCCCGGTGGCGGTCACGCCGAGGACGCGCCCGCCGTTCGTCACCACCTGCCCGTCGCGCAGCGCGGTGCCCCCATGGAACACCTTGACCCCGGGCATCCGCGCGGCGGCGTCCAGCCCGTCAATGGGAAGGCCCTTCGGCGATGACCCGGGATACCCCGCCGAAGCCATCACCACGCACACGGCCGGGCCGGGCTTCCAACGGAGCTTCCGCCCGGCCAGCCGTCCCTGCGCCGATGCCAACAACAGCCCGGCAAGGTCGTCCTCGAGCCGCGCGAGGTACACCTGCGCCTCGGGGTCGCCGAAGCGGGCGTTGAACTCCAGCACGCGCGGGCCCGACGCCGTGAGCATGACGCCGGGATACAAGATGCCGCGGAAGTCGATCCCCTCCTTGGCACAGCCCGCGATCCACGGGTCGAGGATGGCCCTGCCCACGTCGTGCAACCCGGCCTCCGAAAGGAAGGGCGTCGGGCAATAGGTCCCCATGCCGCCCGTGTTGAGGCCATGGTCGCCGTCGAGGGCGCGCTTGTGGTCCTGGGCCGTCGGGAAAAGCAAGGCCTCCTTGCCGTCGCAGAGCGCATGCAGGGAGATCTCCATGCCGACGAGCAGCTCCTGCACGACAATGCGTGAGCCGGCGCCCCCGAAGGTGCGCTGGACAAGGATCTCTTGGACGGCGGCCTCGGCGGCCGAGACGTCATGGCAAAGCAGCACGCCCTTGCCCAGCGCAAGCCCGTCGGCCTTCACCGCGCAACGCCCTCCCAGCTCGCGGCAGAACGCGATGGCGCCCGCCGCGTCCGAGAATGTTCCGCCCCGCGCCGTGGGGATGCCGTGGCGTTCCATGAAGTCCTGCGAGAACGCCTTCGACGACTCGAACTGCGCCGCCCGTTGGTTGGGGCCCCAGACGACCATGCCGGCCTCCATGAAGCGATCCACCACGCCGAGTGCCAAGGGATTGTCCGGCCCCACCACCGTGAGGTCCGGCTTCTCCCTGCGCGCAAATTCCAGCAAGGCCGGGATGTCGTCCGACGCGACCGGCACGTTGACGACGGGCGCGCCCGAGGCGGCGTGTTCCATGGCCGTCCCGGCATTGCCCGGGGCGCACCAGAGGCGTGAGACGGACGGCGACTGCGCGAGCTTCCACACGAGCGCGTGCTCGCGTCCGCCGGAGCCGAGGACAAGGACCTTCATGCGTGGCGCGAAGTGAAGCGGAAGAGCGGGGGCGTTGGAAGCGCCGGGGGGCAGCCCCGACCCCGCCCATGCTGTCTTGCAGTCCACCGCTCCCGGCATCACCCGGCGCTGCCGGAGGGGAGACGAGGTGTCCCCCTTGGCGTCTTGGCATCCCTGCGCGAGCCCTGCCACGGCGCGCGGTCATGGCTCGGACGCGTGGCCAGCTTCCCGTTCTTCCTTGCCATGGCATTGCTGCTGCTTGCGGTGTGGATACCCGACAGCCGCGCGACCTGGTTCCATGGCGCCATCGCCACACACGTCCACACGCGCCTCGCGATCCTTGCCGAACCCGCGCTGGGGCTTGGACGGGTCCTCGACACCGTGGGAAGATCCTACATGGGCGTCCCATGGCGACGCCTTGTCCCTGCGTACCTGTATGCGTGCGTCGTGGCGGTGGGGTTTTGGAAGCTCGCCGAATGGGAGGCCCTTTGCCGGGCCAACCCGGCGCTCACGCAGTGGCCTGGCGACTGCATTCATTCCACGCCGCTCTGGGAGTGGATCCCCTTCTCGTGGTTTGTCGTGCACCTTCATTGGATGGCCCAGGCAAGGCCGTCGTAACATCCGGATGCTTCCATCCGTCATGAAGGGAGTGTCAGCATCCGTGAAACGAGTTGATCGGGATGGGACGTCTTCTTGAGATCGCGACGGTCGCGGCAACGGGGTGGGCTTGCGCATGGGGTGACATGGGCCTTGCCCGGGAAGCATCCGTCGCGCCGGCACCACTGGCCCCGGCGGGCGTCCCGCAACGTGGCCCGCGTGCGAACGATCCCGAGGCCCGGGCTTTTTGGGCGTTCCAGGTCCCGCGTGGCCCGTCCGTCCCGTCCGTGCGGGACGAAGCATGGCCGCGGTCCGACATCGACCGGTTCATTCTCGCGGCGCTTGAGGACAAGGGATTGCAACCCGTGGGGGACGCCGACCCGCGCACGCTAGTCCGTCGGGTCGCGTTCGACCTGACCGGCCTGCCCCCATCGCCGGCCATGGTCGAGGCCTACGCCGCCGCGCCGTCGCATGCGGCGCTCGCCGGGCTCGTGGACTCGATGCTCGCGTCGCGTGCGTTTGGCGAGCGATGGGGACGGCATTGGCTCGACGTGGCGCGGTATGCGGAAAGCACCGGCAAGGAACGCAACTACGCGTTCCCGGAAGCATGGCGTTACCGGGACTGGGTGATCGAAGCCGTGGCGTCGGGCATGCCGTACGACGAATTCGTGCGGAAGCAGGTGGCCGGCGACCTGTTGCCAGCGTCCGACGAGAAGGAACGCGACGCCAACCTTGTCGCGACGGGCTTCCTTGCGGTGGGTCCCAAGGGGCTCAACGAGCGTCGGCGAGAACAGTTCGTAATGGACGTCGTGGACGAGCAGATCGACGTGACGACGCGGGCGGTGATGGGCGTCTCGGTGGCCTGCGCGAGGTGCCATGACCACAAGTTCGACCCGGTCAGCCAGCGCGACTACTACGCGCTGGCGGGGATCTTCCGGAGCACCCAGACGCTCTACGGGACCCCCAACGACCGGGGGAACCGCCAACCCTCGGCCTTGCTCGCGCTGGGCCAGGGCACGGAACGCGAGGACCTCCTGCCCGCCAAGGACCCCGGTCCCATGGGGCGACAGGCGGGCCCGCTGGCCGCACGACGCGCCGCCCGTCGCGCGGGTGCCAACGGGGGCATGGACCCGGAGCGGCCCCTGCCCGCTTCACCCCAGACGGATGTCCCGCACGCAATGGGGGTGCGCGAGGGGATTCCCCATGACAGCCCGTTCCTTGCTCGGGGCGAGGTCAGCCAGAAGTCGGGGCGGGTGCCGCGGGGGTTCGTGCCCGCGCTCGACGGGGGTGAACCCATCGCGATCCCGGCGGGAGCCAGCGGAAGGCTGCAACTGGCCCAGTGGCTGACCCGTCCCGAGAACCCGCTGACGGCGCGCGTGGCCGCGAACCGCGCATGGATGCACCTGATGGGCGTCGGCATCGTCCGCACGCCGGACGACTTCGGGTTCAACGGCGAGCGCCCGTCCAACCCCGCACTTCTGGATTACCTCGCCCTTCGGCTCCAATCGGGAGGCTGGTCCCTCAAGGGACTGGTCCGCGAGATCGTCCTGAGCCGTGCCTATGGCCTTGCTTCCACCCTTGACCCCGTCGCGCACGAGGTGGACCCCGGCAACACGCTCCGTTGGCGGCACGAGCCGCGCCGTCTCGATGCCGAGTCGCTGCGGGACGCGATGCTGTCCGTGAGCGGCATGCTGGACATGGCCCCTCCCGTGGGATCGCCCGTGTCGAGCATGGGCGAGGGTCCGGTGCGGCGGCTGCCGGCGGGCGAATGGACCGAGGGGGCGCTTCGGAAGCGGTCGGCTTACCTGCCGGTCGTGCGCGGGTTCGTGCCGGAATCGCTCGAATTGTTCGACTTCGCCGAGCCCAGCCTCGTGGTGGCGCAGCGCGACACGACGAACGTGCCGGCGCAGGCGCTGTACCTGATGAACAACCCGCAGGTGCTGGGCTGGGCACGTGGGATGGCGCGGCGGTTGCTGGCCGAGGCCGGGATGGACCCGCGCGAGCGCGTGACGCTGGCCTACCGGCTTGCACTCGGGCGGCAACCCACGCCGCGGGAACTCGGGCGCGCCCTCGAGTTCGTCCGGGAGGAACGCGAGGAGGGCTTGATGTCAGCCGACTCGTCCAAGGGCAACGCCCGGCTGGCGGACCGAATCCGCGCGGGCGAGACGGCGTGGACATCCCTTGCCCAGGCCCTGCTTGCGTCCGCGGAGTTCCGGTACCTGCGTTGAAACCCGAAGCCTTGCTCCCAATGAACGCCCCCTTCGAGTGCCATGGCATCCAACCACGTCCGCTGACCCGGCGGCGCCTCCTTCAAACCGCCGCCGCCGGCTTCGGCTGGATGGCCTTCGGCGGGCTCGCGGCGGCCGCATCCGGGACGGGTGGCTCGCGGGCGTCCATGGCCGACGCCGGCGCCCCCCTGCGACGGCGAGCGCCCCATTTCGCGCCGCGTGCACGCCGCGTCATTTTCCTCTGCATGCAGGGCGGGCCGTCCCAGCTCGACCTCTTCGACCCGAAGCCGCGCCTGCAACGGGAACATGGGCAAGCGGGCGGCGCGCGCGGCTCGGGCAACAAGCTGGTGGGCTCGCCGTTTGCATTCCGACAGCACGGGGCGAGCGGGCTCTGGATTTCGGAGCTGATGCCCCGGTTGTCGGCGCACGCGGACCACCTTTGCATGGTCCGATCGATGCACACGGACATCCCCAACCACCCGCAGGCGTTCATCCAGCTCCACACCGGGAGCGCGCGGTTCGTTCGGCCGTCCATGGGCGCATGGGTGCTATACGGGCTCGGGACGGAGAACGAGAACCTGCCGGGCTTCGTCACCTTGTCGCCACCCCGGCAGTTCGGCGCGCAAAACCACGGGAGCGCGTTCCTGCCGGCCGTGTATCAGGGGACCCGGATCGGCTCCACGCGCGACGGGAATGTCGCGACGGCTCTGGGCAACGTGCGCAACCCGGTGCTCAATCCCCGCCAGCAGGCACGTCAACTGGACATGGTCCAGCAGATGAACCGCGAGTTCCTCCACGCCACCGATGGCCACCCCGAGGTGGAGGGGGTGATCCAGTCGTTCGAGCTGGCCTTCCGCATGCAGGCCGAGGCGCCCGAACTGCTGGACCTCTCCGGCGAGTCCGCCGACACGCTCGCTCGGTACGGCGTCGGCGCCGCGGACACGGACAACTTCGGGCGCCAATGCCTCCTCGCGCGGCGCATGGCCGAGGCCGGCGTGCGATTCGTCGAGCTGAACCATGGCGGCTGGGACCAGCACCAGAACCTCGAGTCCTCCCTCCGCCGCAACGCCCATGCCATCGACCAACCCATCGCCGCCCTGCTCTCGGACCTCGCCTCCCGGGGCATGCTCGACGAGACCCTCGTGGTTTGGGGCGGGGAGTTTGGTCGAACCCCGGACAGTCGCCGCGGCGACGGGCGCGACCACAACGCCAAGGGGTTCACGTTCTGGATGGCCGGCGGCGGCGTCTCGGCGGGCTTCGCGTACGGCGCAACCGACGACCTCGGCATGCAGGCCGTCGAGAACCCCGTCCATGTCCATGACCTGCATGCGACGATGCTCCATTGCCTCGGGCTGGACCATGAGCGCCTCACGTATCGCTACGGCGGGCGCGACCACCGGCTCACGGACGTGAAGGGCTCCGTGGTCCGGGGCATCCTCAAGGCATGAACCCGGGGACGGCCGAGGGGCCGTGGACGCCGTCTCACGCGAGCACGGCGCGGATCACCTCGCCGCGGACATCCGTGAGCCGGTGATCGCGCCCGTCATGGCGAAACGTCAGGCGCTCATGGTCGATGCCCAGCAGGTGCAGCAGCGTCGCGTGCAGGTCGTGCATGTGGGTGCGCCCCTCCACGGCAAGGTGCCCCAGCTCGTCCGTCGCCCCGTGCGTGTAGCCCGCACGGACGCCGCCCCCGGCCAACCATGTGGTGAACCCGCCCGGGTTGTGGTCACGCCCCGTCCCGTTCTTCTCCGCGTAGGGCGTGCGCCCGAACTCGGCGCCCCACCACACCACGGTGTCGTCCAGCAGTCCGCGCCGCCGGAGGTCCGCAAGGAGCCCGGCCACAGGCTTGTCCGTCGCGCGCGCATGCACGGCATGGCGCGGCAGGTCCGAGTGCTGGTCCCATCGCGGGTTGGCAGTGTTGTCCCCGTACGTCACCTGCACGAACCGCACGCCGGCCTCGCATAGCCTCCTCGCCGCAAGGCATTGCCTCCCGAACTCGTCGGTCGGCCCCTCGCCTATCCCGTACAAGGCCCGGGTCTCGGCCGTCTCCGACCCATGGTCGAGGATCGCCGGCGCATGCGATTGCATCCGCCACGCACGCTCGAAGGACTCGATGACCGCGTCGGCCTCCGCGTCGCCCGGCGACATCCGGGCCTGCTCCTCATGGATGCGCCGGGCAAGGTCGAACCGCCGACGGCCCATGGCCGTGTCGGCTCCCTCCCCCGGGAGCCAGCGAAGGCGCATGGAATCGGGCCCCTGCCCTGCGAAGCCGAAGGGCGTCCCTTGGTGCACGGGCGGCAGGAACGCATGGCCCCAGTTTCGCGCGCCACCGTTCCCGAGGCTTGGCGACAACGTGACGAATGCGGGCAGGTTGTCGTTCTCGGTTCCCAGTCCGTAGCTGACCCATGCGCCGATGCTCGGCCGCACGAAGTTCGTGGAGCCGCAATGGAGGAACAACGTGGCCGGACCATGCGCGACGCCCTCGGTGTGCATCCCCTGCAGCAGGCAAAGGTCGTCGATGCGCCTCGCCGTGTGCGGGAACAACTCGCTCACCCAACGCCCCGACTCCCCATGCCTTGAGAACGCCCACGGCGACTTCATGACCCGCTGGCCCGTGCCCCTTGCGCCCGTGTTGGCCATCGTCCGGGCGTCGTCGAAGGGCATCGTCTGCCCGTCATGCCGCGCCAGCGCCGGCTTGGGATCGAACGTGTCCACGTGGCTCGGGCCGCCCTGCATGAACAGGAAGATCACCCGCCGCGCTCGCGCCCGCGCCGGCGGAGCCATGGCCGCCAAGGACGAGCGAGTGTCCCCCGCCCTCGCGCGGCCGAGCATCGCGGCCATGGCCACCGATCCGAAACCGCAGCCGACGCGGGCCAACGCCTCGCGCCTTGATACGCGCACGTCCGGGATGTTCATGGGATTCGCCTGAAGTCGATCGATGCAAGCAACGCGTGGGCCAGCTCCGCCATGGACTCCGTCCGGTTGGCCCCGCCAGCAAGGTGTTGATCCGCCGCCCGCCGTTCGCCCTCAGACGGCCCCCGACCAAGGATTCGCACCCACAAGGCGCCCACGGCGTCGTCCGCCGCCGCCACGCGGGCCGCGGCGCGCGCCGCATGGTCGCGTACCATGGCATGGTTCAGCAGGAACAGCGCCTGCGGCGCCACCGTCGATGCCTCGCGCGCCCCCATCACACGGCACGGGTCCGCGCCGTCGAATGCCACGAGGAAGTCGGGGCGCGCATTGCGGAACTGGGGCAGGCGCAGGCTTCGCACGGGTCGATCCACCACATGGCCGTAGTCGGCGGCAATTCCCGGCGGGAACGGCGCCTCGCCGCGGCCCTCGTGCAGCAGCCCGTCCCCCGCCAGCAACATCGAGTCGCGCAGCACCTCCGCCTCGGCCGGGCGCACACGGAAGCGCCCATGCCATCGGTTCGCGGGGTCCATGGAACGCGACCGCGCAACCGCCGGGTCCGCCATCGACGAGGCCCTCTGGAACGCCCGCGTGAGGACGAGCGCACGGACAAGCCGCTTCGTCGAGCCGCCGCCGTTGCGGAACCCGGCCGCAAGCGCGTCCAGCAGCGCCGGATGCGTGGGCGCGTCGCCCGTCGTGCCAAGGTTGTCCACGGACGCCACGAGCCCGCGCCCAAAGGTCCAATGCCATGCACGGTTCACATGGACTCGCCACGAGAGAGGCTGGTCATGGGCCACGAGCCACCCTGCGAGCTCGGCCCGGCCGCTGGACGTTCCCGATGGCTCGGGCGCGGACGCGCGGAACGCGGTCCTCAACATCCCGCGAGGCACCACCTCGCCGGGGTTTCGCCATGAACCACGTCGCAAGACCGGCAGGTTGGTGCCGCCCGACTCCACCGGAGCCATGACATGCGGACGACGCGCGGCGACCCGGGCCTCGGCGACGGCCTGTTCGAGGACACGCACGCGGCCAAGATCGGGGGCGGACGTCGCGGGCTGCCGGGGTTCCGGGCCGGCCGTTGCTTCAACCGACAAAGTCCCCCCGTCAGCAGGAGGGACCGGGATGAATTGGACGGCGTCAAGGATCACGTGCCCGTCCGTGCCGTCGTTCGAGACCATGACGAACCCGGCACCGTCCTTCTCGAATCGGGCGCGCCCCAAGGAAACGAAGCGGCCGCCGACACTCGGTCGCTGGCGTTGATCGACGTGGAACACGCGCTCGCCGTCGGCGGAGAACACGGTGACGGGCACGCGGGCGGCACGGTTGCCACCCGGGACATGGGCCACGCGTACCTCGTACTCGCCCGGGCGCGGGATGGTGGGGTGGAAGGTGGCTGTCTTGCGGCCCTTGCCTTCGTTGCCGTCGTGCCGGTAGCCCTTGCCAACAAAGGGACGGTTGGCGGTGGAGGAGGTCCAGTCCCCGACCAACCGGGCCGCTTCGTCGTCCACCACGATGCCATCCAAGGCGGACAGGGTGGCAGTGGCGACGGCGGATTCAGCAAGGGACTTGAGGGACTTGAGCTCGGCCTCGAGACGGGCAAGCCGTTCCTCGGCGGCCTTCCATCGTGATTCTTCCGCAGGCTCAAGCGGCAACGGGGTCTCGATCCATTCGGAGACGTTGGCATGCCTGAGAAGTCGCGTGCCCGCGAGGATCCCGGCCATGGCGTGGTAGTCGCGCGTGGAAATGGGATCGAACTTGTGGTCGTGGCAACGGGCACAGGAAAGCGTCTGAGCAAGGAACGCCTTGCCCATGACCTCCAGCTGCTCGTCGATGACGTCCAACTCGAGCTGGTTCTTGTCCTGCTCCTCAAGATTGGTGTCGCCCAAGGCCCAGAACGTGGTCGCGACACGGTTGCGCCGGGCGTCCTCGACGGCGGGCGCGGGCAGGAGATCGCCGGCGACCTGTTCCCGCACGAAGTCGGCGAACGGCTTGTCCGCATTGAAGGCATCCACCACGTAGTCGCGGTAACGCCATGCCTCGCGGAACACGAATCCACGCAGGGTCACGGAGTCGGCGTAGCGGACGACGTCGAGCCAGTGACGTCCCCAATGCTCGCCAAAGGCCGGCGTGGCAAGGAGGGCATCCACCGTGGACTCAACCCGGGACGCGGCCGGCAGCGACATGAACCGGGCGAGTTGCGCGGGCGTGGGCTGCAAGCCCGTGAGGACCAGATGAAGCCTGCGACACAGGGTGGCGGGCTCGGCTTGGCCGGAGGGCTCGACGCCATGGGCTCGGGCGGCGGCGTCCAACTGCGCGTCAATCCAGCCGGAGGTCGGGATGTCGGCGGCCCGGGAATCAATCGGCCGGTACGCCCAATGCGTGGTCGTGGACTGGGCAAGGGCCGTCATGACCACCCCAAGCAAGGCCATCGCGACGAATGCCGCGGAACGGACCATGCCATGGACGGAGAGGTGCACGTGGATGTTGTGACCGGGCAGGGCGCGAAATGCGAGCCGTGACTGACACGAGGCCCGGGCTGGCAGGGCAAGCAAAAAGGGCGTCCCGAAGGACGCCCTTGAGATCCAAACTGCGGTCCGGTGCCGGTTAGTTCGGCAAGGACCAGCTCAGCGGCGATGCCGTGGTGGCGGCGGCGTCACGGATGGCCTCGCGGAAGCGAGCGGAGGTGACCTGCTGCACGGAGCCGTCGCCGAGGAGGATGTTGCCGGCGGCGTCATGCGTACGCATTGTGAAGCCGAAGTTACGCGTCCCGGCCGCGACCGGCATGGTGTTGGCCATGGCGACGGGGATGGGGAAGCTGAGGGGGCCGGCCGTGGCCGCGGTGGTGTTCTTGACGAGGACCGGGCTCGCAATGGAGGTGTCGGGGCTGATGTTGCGGTCGCCACCGAGGATCGTCTGGGGATTCTCCTCGGAGGCGTCGAGGCCCACGAAGTAGGAGACGAACCGGTTGGCGTTCACGCCGCCGACGCGCACGAGATGGAGGAAGTTCGTGGCCTCCTGGCGGGCGGCGGTTTCGCCGGCCTGCTGTCCGTCGGAGGGGCAGAGGATGATCTTGGGCGTGGACAACTCATTGGAGACGGCCACGTAGTGCTGCCATGTGAGCGCCCCGTTGGTCTGGGATCCGCCCTGGGACACGTCAACGGTCCATGGGAACTGACCGTTGTTGTCCGTGGAGAAGATGCGGAAGCCGAGTCCGATGTTCTTCTCGTTGTTCACGCACTTGATGCGTTGCGCCTTGGCCTTGGCCTTGGCGAGCGCAGGCAAGAGCATGCCGGCAAGGATTGCGATGATGGCGATCACGACGAGCAACTCGATCAACGTGAACGCGCTCCGACGCTGGGTATGGAGACAATTCATAGGTATTAACGAATTCTGCGGGCTTAACGCGTCGCCATCGTTGGGGATCCACCCTCGCGATGTCAACGCCTTTCAAGTTCCAAAAATGCGCACGAACCATGCCAATCAAGACGCCGCGCCGGGCCAGCTTTTCCCCGCCGCAGGCGCGCCCGTTTCAGGGCTCCCCCGAGGGTGGCAGGCGCAGCGCCGTGGCCACGGGCGGGATCTCCAGCAACTCCTTGCCCGGGGCGGCGCCGCCCAGCCGCGCCAGCTTCTCGCCCTGCGGCCGCACCCGGCCCTCGTAGCTCCCAACCGCGTCGTTGTAGGCGTCGTTCGCGGTTTCGAGCCCCTTGCGAATGCGACCGAGGTGGTCCGCGAGCTTCGCAACCCGCGCGAACAGCTCCTGCGCAGCGGCGGCAATCTCCTGGGCGTTGCGGGATTGCTCGTGCTGTTGCCAGCTCACGGCGACGGATCGCAGCAAGGCGATCAATGACGCCGGGGTGGCCAGCAGGATGCGCTTCTCGGCCGCCCACACGATCAGGTCGCGGTCGCCCTCCAACGCGGCGCTGAACAACGACTCGGCCGGCACGAACAGCACCACATGGTCGAGCGCGGACGGGAACTGGCGCGGGTAGTCGCGCTCCGCCAACGCCTTGATCGTCGCCCGCAGCTTCGCCGCATGTTCCCTCAACGCCTCCGCACGGCGCGCCTCGTCGGACGCGCCGAGGGCATCAAGGAACTCAAGGTCCGGCACCTTCGAGTCCACCACGATCACCCGCTCCCCGGGCAGTCGCACGACAAGATCTGGCTTCTTGTCGCCCTCCTGCACCTGGACGTCGAAGTCACAATGCGCGCTGAGCCCGGCGGCCTCGACGACGCGCCGGAGCGTTTCCTCGCCCCAGCGACCGCGGGCTTGGTTGGAGCCGAGCACGACGCGCAGGCGCTGGGTCTCGCTGGAGAGAACCTGGCTTTGGCTCGCGAGGGACTTGAGCTGCTCGTGCACCTGGCCGAGGGCGGCCTGCTGCTGGGACTCCGCCTGCTGGAGGCGCTGCTGGTACGTCCTGAGCTGCTCCTCCAACGGCCTCACCAACGCCGCGATGCGCTCGTGCCGCTGGGAGAGGTCGCCGTCCGCGCTGGCCTTGAACCGCGCCAGCAGCTCGTTGGCCATCTCAAGGAACCGCGGGTTGTTCGCCGCCAGCGCCTCGGCCGCCGTCGCCTTGAACTGGTCCCGCAACGCCGCCAACGCGCGGTCGCCCGCCTCCCGCAGCTCCCGCACCGCGGCCTCATGCCGCTCATGGGCCTCCCGGGCCTGCCGCTCATGGAACCGTGCCTGGTCCTCCAGCCGTGCACGCCCCGCCTCCATCTCCGCCCTCGCCGCCGCCAACGCCGTCTCAAGAGACGACGCATGCTCACGCGCCGACTTCTCCCCCGCGCGCGCCGACGCCGTCTCCTCCCCGAGCGAGCGGGACCGCTCGTCGGAGGCAACCCTCGCGGCCTCAGCCGCCGCCCTGCCGGCAGCGGCATCCGCAAGGGCGGACTGGAGCCGCTGGGCCTCCGCATGGTGGGCGGCGGCCTGCGCGCGCAGCTCAGCCTCAAGCCGCGTGTCCGGCGCGGCGGGGGGCGGCGTCCGCTGGCCCCGGGCCACCCAGCCCGCAACGAACCCGGCCCCCAGCCCGGCGATGGATACGACGGCAAGCTCGACGACTGTCATCTCGGAAGGATGCGGCCGATGCGGCGCGGGGTCACGATGGAACGTGCGGGCGCATCAAGGCTGGCGCGCGGCCTCGTCATTCCCCCACGCTTCTCCCCCGTGAAAACATTGCTCGCTGGAATCATGGGCGTGCTCGCCATCTCGTTGTGCATGGTCGTCGTTGCCCAGGCACCCAAGAAGGGCCGGTCCCGCCTCCGTCATGTCGTCTCGTTCAAGTTCAAGGACTCGGCAGGTCCCGCCGACATCAAGAGGGTCGAGGACGCCTTTGCGGGCCTGAAGGCCAAGATTCCCCAGATCCAAGGTCTCGAATGGGGCATCAACAACAGCCCCGAGGGCCTCAACAAGGGCTGCACCCACGGATGGATCCTCACCTTCGGCTCGGAGAAGGACCGGGACGCCTACCTCGTCCACCCGGACCACCAAG
Organism: uncultured Verrucomicrobiota bacterium; assembly: GCA_903925515.1. Classification (GTDB taxonomy): domain Bacteria; phylum Verrucomicrobiota; class Verrucomicrobiia; order Limisphaerales; family UBA9464; genus UBA6176. Next base: position 27,798 of record CAIYFP010000462.1, on the reverse strand, counting down.
ACTTCGGCAAGCTCGTCAAGCCGCTGGTCGCCGACGTGTTTGTGATCGACTTCTGGACGCGCGACTGAGGTGGCGCGGCATCACCTCACTCCGGGGCTTGGCGCGGCGCGAGGTCCATGACGGACAGCGCCTCCACCAACCGGTCAAGGAGAGGGTGCTGCGTGGACTTGAGCCTTGTGCGAGCCTCGTCCGTGGCAAAGAACGCGGCTCGATCCACCTCGGGCCACTCGCCCCATCGCCCCGAGCCCGGCGGCCACTCCACGTGGATGAGGTTGCTTCGGATGGGCTTCGACTCGTCCCAGTCGCCCTTGAAGGCCCATGCATGGACGGTCTTGCCGCCCTTCTGCCGGATGGACCCCAGCTCGATGTATGGCCCCTCGGGCTTGATCCCCACCTCTTCCTCGAACTCACGGATGGCCGCCGTCTGCAAATCCTCGCCCTCCTCAAGCTCGCCCTTGGGAATCGTCCAGACATCAAGGTCCCGGTTGGGGAACCACGGCCCGCCCGGATGGGCGATGAAGACCTCGAGCCGGTCCTCCACGACGCGATACATCAACAGGCCCGCGCTGACGCGCGCCCGCCGGTGACGATTCGCTGAGGTGTAAACAGCCATGAACCACGCGGTGGCCCGGGTCCGCATGGACGGCCGTGAACCACCAAGGCCTACCTAACCCCCGAAACGCCCCGGGTGCAACCATGCGGCGCGCCTGCTGGCAGCCGCGCCTCCGCCACGCCAGTCCTCCCGCTGCCTACTTGAGCCGCGTGGCGCGGTCCTGCATCCAGACGACGTCCCGGTTGTTCGGTTGCGGCACGTTGAGCTGGAGCGCCTTGTTGATCGGCGGGGTGGTCCGCGCGTCCACCCACTTCCGGACCTCCGCATGGCCATCGACGAACGAGAAGCCGCCCGCCCGGTTGTGATAGCTGGCCGGGAAATCCACCATTTTGGTCGTCGAGGGCGTGGGATAGCCGTCCATCCACACCACGAAGAACCCGTCGTTGATGCTGTCCTCGCGTTCGTCCAGCAGCACGTACGTGCCCGCCGGGCCGGGATCCGTCACGTCGCCCATCTTGTTGAAGACTCGCCAGCGCGAACCCCAGCCGCCGTCCGTGCCCCGGTTGCCACCCGTCCAGATGCTCATCGACATGCTGCGCACGCGCGGGACCTTGGCCCGGGCCGCGTTGACGCCCACCGAGCGGTCTGCCGGGCACTTCCAGATGCCGAGCGCCCCGCCCGTGTACTTGGCCAGCGGGCTTTGCCGGAGGTGCTTCGGGTCCCAGTTGTCCGGGTTGGCGGGGTTGTTCAGGTCGAGGATGCCCTGCACCCACGCGCCGTCGGAGTTGTTCGGGTTGTCGTCCTGCGAGTAGGCGAACGGCAGCTTCTCGCCGTTGTCGCCCGCGTACATGTTCCACGCCAGCATGAGCTGGCGGTGGTTGCCCATGCAAAGGATGCCTTGGGCCTTCGTCTTGGCCTTGCCCAGGGCCGGCAACAGCATGCCCGCAAGGATCGCGATGATCGCGATCACGACCAGCAACTCGATCAAGGTGAAGCCGCCGCGGCCCGAGGGCCGCGCGCCCGCATTGGTTGACGTCAACATCTTCATGGCATCCATCACGCACCCGAAACCCGGGGCTGCGGCCCCTACCCAACGCCCCCCACTCCACGGCTTCAAGCCCGGATTTGCCCCGAACTCGAAGCCTCCGCATGTCCCGCAAGGCAGGACTTCCTCGCGTCCTTGCGTGACCCAGGACACGACGTCCCGGGCGGGGATCCCATCCTTCATGAAGCGACGCCCCGCGCGAGGCCCCAGCACCGCCCCCACGCCCCCCCGCATTCGGAAGCAGCTTCGCTCGTGAGGTTTGCGCGGCACGGGCTTTTGACTTGCCGCCGCAACCTGCAATAGGGTGGCGTCGATGAACGTCACGCGTCACACAGACGCCAACTTTGCAGCGCAATTGGACCGGGCGGTGCGCACCTCCAGCTTGTTCGACCCGGAGATCGAGGAGAAGGCTCGCACCATCATCGAACAGGTGCGGGCCAAGGGCGACGCCGCCCTGCTGGACCTGACCGAGAAGTTCGACGGCGCGAAGCTGTCCGCCTCGCAGATGGCCGTCACCACGGCCGACTTCATGGCCGCGTCCCTTGAGGTGCAGGAAGCTCTTCGCACGGCGGTGGCCGACGCCCACTCCAGCATCGAGGCCTTCGCACGCAAGTCGCTCCGGCAGGATTGGCAGGCCCGCAACCAGCACGGCGCCGCCGTGGGCGAGAAGTTCGACCCCTTCCACCGCGTCGGCATCTACATCCCCGGCGGGACCGCGCCCCTTGTGTCGTCCGTCCTCATGACCGTGACCCTCGCCAAGGTCGCCGGCTGCCCGGAGATCGTCGTGTGCAGCCCCTGCCGCAAGGACGGCACCGTCCACCCCGCCATCCTCTTCGCCGCACGCACGGCCGGGGCCACCGAGGTGTACAAGGTCGGCGGTGCCCAGGCCGTCGCCGCCATGGCCCTCGGCACCAAGTCCATCTCCCCGGTCCAGAAGGTGTTCGGCCCCGGCAATGCCTATGTCGTCGCCGCCAAGCGGCTCCTCTTCGGCCATGTCGCCGTGGACCTGCTCCCCGGCCCAAGCGAGGTCCTCGTCCTCGCCGACGACTCCGCCAACCCCAAGTTCGTCGCCGCCGACCTCCTCGCGCAGGCCGAGCACGGCTCCGGCCATGAACGGGTGTGGCTCGTCACCACCTCCGGCAAGCTCCTCAAGGCCGTCGAGAAGGAGGTGACCCGCCAGCTTGGCAAGCTGGCCCGCAAGTCCCTCATCGAGAAGGCCCTCAAGGCCAACGGATGGCTCATCCACGTCGAGGAGATGGACCACGCCGTCGCGCTCGTGAACCGCATCGCCCCCGAGCATTGCGAGGTCATGACCGCCCATGCCCGCGACGTCGCCAAGAAGATCACCATGGCCGGCGCCATCTTCCTCGGGGACTACTCCCCCACCGTCCTCGGCGACTACGTGGCCGGCCCCAGCCATGAACTCCCCACCGGCGGAGCCGGGCGCTCCTTCGCGGGCCTCACCACCGACCAGTTCCAGCGCCGGACCAGCATCGTCGAGTACGGGAAGGGCGCCCTGAAGCACGCCATGGCCTCCGTCCAGGTCTTCGCCAAGGTCGAGGGCCTCGACGCCCACGGACGCTCCGCGTCTATCCGAGAAAACAAGTAGCGCGCGGGCGCCTCGCCCCGGCCGCGCATCCCAGCCAGACCCAACCCCTCCCGCCGTCGCCATGTCCTCCAAGCCCTCGCCGGTTGCCCGTCTCGTCCGCCCCATGGTGCGCGACCTCCATGCCTACGTGCCCGGCGAGCAACCCAAGATCCGCGGGCTCATCAAGCTCAACACCAACGAGAACCCCTACCCTCCCGCCCCCGCCGTCCTCCGCGCCGTCCGCAAGGCGACCGACGCCCGCCTCCGCCTCTATCCCAACCCCGCCTCGGCGCCCCTGCGCGAGAAGCTCGCGCGCCTCCATGGCTGCGCCCCAGCGAACATCTTCGTCGGCAACGGCTCCGACGAGGTCCTCGCCTGCCTTATCCGCGTGTTCGTCGAGCCCGGGGCCGCCGTTCCCGCCCGCCATGCCGCGCGCGCCACGGTCCAGTACCTGTGGCCCTGCTATTCCCTCTACCCCGTCCTTGCCGAGACCCACGGCGCACGCGCCCATGCCGTGCCCCTCGAACCCGACTTCGCTCTCCCCGCCGTCGAGAAGCTCCGCAGGGGCCGTTCATGGCGCTTTAACGCCGCCCTTTCCCTCATCACGACCCCAAATGCCCCCAGCGGACGCGGCTACTCCACCCCCGAGCTCGAGGCTCTCTGCGTTGCCCAGCGCGGCCCGGTCGTCCTCGACGAGGCCTACGTGGACTTCGCGCGAGACCACGCCCTTCCCCTCGCCCTCCGCCACCCCCACGTCATCGTCACCCGTACCTTTTCCAAGTCCTATTCCCTCTGCTTCCAACGCGTCGGCTACTGCGTCGCCCACCCCGACGTCGTCGCCGCGCTCGACAAGGTCCGCGACAGCTACAACGTCAACGGCCTTGGGCAGGTCGCCGCCATGGCCACCCTCGACAACCTCCCGTACTACCGCCGCAACTTCGCCCGCGTCATCCAAACCCGGGAACGCATCCGGCGCGAGTTGTCCGGCATGGGCTGGGACGTCCTGCCCAGCGACACCAACTTCCTGCTCGCGCGCCCCCCCGGCCCGCCGGCCTCGGAATGGCTCGCCCGGCTCCGCGCGCGCAAGATCCTCGTGCGCTGGTTCTCCTCCCAGCAACTTGCTCCCTTCCTCCGCATCACCGTCGGGTCCGACGCCGAGGCCGGCGCCCTGCTCCGCGCCGTCGCCGCCATCCGTCGCAGGGAGGGCTAACTCGCGATGGAGGGTTGGGCATTCATCGACGACGGGCCGGTCGAGCCCGTGCTCAACATGGCCACCGACGACGCCCTCCTTGCATGCATCGCGCGCATCGGCCGGCCCGTGTTCCGGTGGTATGGCTGGACGACGCCGGCCGCCACCTTCGGCTACTTCCAGCTACGTTCCGCGGTCGAGGGCTGGACGCGCCTCCGGCCCCTGCTGCGGCGACCGACCGGCGGCGGCCTTGTCCCGCACCTTGAGGACTGGACCTACGCCATGGCGATCCCCCCGGGCCACCCATGGCATGGCCTCCGCGCGCCCGAGAGCTACAAGCGCATGCACCAATGGCTCGCCGCCGCCCTCCGCGCCCATGGTGTCCCGGCCGTCGTCGCGGACTGCTGCGAGCCCTCTGGCCCGGGCCGATGCTTCGAGGGCTGGGAGAAGTTCGACGTCCTCAGCAACGGCCGGAAGATCGCCGGTGCGGCCCAACGCAGGAACCGCGATGGCCTCCTCATCCAAGGCAGCCTGCAACCCCTGCCATGCCACCTCTCCCGCGACGCCTTCGCGGACGCCCTCCGTGCCGCCGCGACCGCGGATTGGACGGTCGCATGGGACGCCACCGACGACGACGCATGGCGTCACCATGCCCTTGAACGCGCCCGGACGCTCCATTCAACCGAGGCCTACCAAATGCGCCGCTGAGCCCCGCCAGAGCTCGAGCTGCCGACGACGAGGCGAGCGACCGCCTTGCGCACCCAGACGGGGATCCGTCGCCACCGACGACGCTCCATGGCCGCGGGCTGCTCCGGGCCGGCTTCGGCGCCTGGCTCCCGGCAAGTCACGAGATTCGTCGTATCGCCGCCCGTCCATGCGTCCACGGAGGCCGCCCGCGAGCCCACCACCGGATGTTCCATGGGGAAGGCAACCGGGCCGGATGCCGCCTCATGACGTCATGGATCACCCATTCCTGGGAGCATCGCCAGCGATTGCGGTGGCGGGGGCAAGACGACGGTTCGTTGACGTTTCCGGCTTTGTTTATAGGGTGGCGCGAATGATCGCGGGGAAGATCGGGGGGAGCACAACGACACAGCCAACGTTCCGGATGGGCGACGAGCGCCTGATCCGGCTCACGGAGGCGGCGGGCAGCAAGGTGGGCGGGTTGCTGCAACGCCAGGGGCGCCCCAAGGGCGTGCTGCGCGTGGCGGTCGTGGGCGGCGGCTGCTCGGGCCTCCAGTACAAGATGGACCTTCAAGACGCGCCCCAGAACCGCGACATCGTGGTGGACAGCGCCGGCGTGCGCGTGGTTGTGGACCCCAAGAGCGCCCTCTACGTCACCGGGTCCGAGCTCGACTACGTCGATGCCCTGACCGAGGGCGGGTTCAAGGTGAAGAACCCGAACGCCGCAACGAGCTGCTCGTGCGGCGAGAGCTTCAGCGCCTAACCGTCGCCATGACCGACGCGTTCGCGTTGCTGGGGCTCGAGCGAAGGCCGTGGCTGGAACCTGAGGACATCAAGCGCCGGTTTCTTGAGCTTTCGGCACCGTGGCATCCAGACCGACACCACGGCGCGTCCGAGGCCGCGATGGCGGAGGCACTCCAGAGGTATTCCAGCCTCAACGCCGCCCACCAACTCCTCGCCGAGCCGCGCGAGCGATTGCTTCATCTCATCGAGCTGGAATGCGGCTCCAAGCCAAGGGACATCCAACGCATCCCGCCCGGCACGATGGACCTCTTCGTCGAGGTGGGCCATGCGTGCCGGGAATGCGACGCGTTCCTCCAGCAACGCGGCACGAGCACGTCGCCCATGCTCCGCCTGAAGTCCATGCAGGAGGGCCTCGAATGGAGCGAGAAGCTCGAGGACATCGCGACGCGGGTGCGTGCGATGGAGTCCGCCTTGACCGCCGAGCTTCGGGACCTTGGCAAGGCATGGGCCGATGCGCCGCCGCAGGGCGATCCGGGACGCCTCGCCTCGTTGCCCATGGAGCGGCTGGAGCAAATCTACCGGACCCTGAGTTACGTGTCGCGTTGGCTTGGGCAGGTCCGCGAACGCGTTGTCCAGCTCGCCATCGGCTGAGGCCGAAAATCCATCCCGCCGCCAGCATGGAGACCACGAGCGACAGCATCATCGCCAACGGCCGACGCGAGGAGGTTGCCCTCCCCTGCACGCTCGAGGCCTTCCTGGTTTCACGCGGCCTGCCACCGAAGTCGGTGGTGGTGGAGCACAACGGCGAGGCGGTGGTGCCCTCGGAGTTTGGGGCGCGGACGCTGCAAGCCAACGACCGGATCGAGATCGTCCGGATCGTCGCGGGCGGCTGACACCCGGGCGTTGCACCAAGGCCACGGCGAAGGAAGCAAAGCGAGGCCTTGCCACAGGGTCGCCATCGCTTCGTAACCGAAGGTTTTGGACGCGGGTCATGTCGTCGCAATGATCCGTCCAATCCTGATCGCTGCGGGCTTGCCGTGGATGGCCTGCCTCGCGCATGCCGAGGCCCCCGCGAAGGCAACCGAGTTGTTCTCCCTTGGGCGTGTTTGGGAGGTGAAGCTGACGTTCCCGGCTGGCCAATGGGAAGGCTTGGAACCCAAGGGTGGCATTGGAGGAGGCCCCTTGGGCGGACGGCCGGGTGGGGCGGGCGGCGGCCTTGGTGGAGGGCCGCGCGGGGGATTCAATCCGGCCCGGATGATGGCGCCCGCCTGGCTCGCCGCCTTGGATGGCAACAAGGACGGCTCGGTGACGCGCGAGGAGTTCATGGGGACCTTCGGGCGTTGGGGCGTGGAGTGGGACGGAAAGAAGGAGGGCTACCTGACGCTGGACTCGATTCGCGAGGGGATGAACAAGGCGTTGGCGATGGGCGGCCCCGGCGGGGGCGGGTTTGCGCCGCGGTTGCAGGCGGCCGAGGGGCTACGCAACGGGCTCAGCGGCGCGGCGGGAATGAACTTCGAGTACGTGCACGCGGACCTGGAGATCGCGGGAACTCGGCTGACCAACGTGGCGGTCCGGTACAAAGGGAACGGCACGTTCATGGGCGCGCGGATGAACGACAAGAAGTCGTTGAAGGTGGACCTGAACGAGTTCGTGAAGGGCCAGAAGCTGGCGGGCCAGGGCAAGCTGAACTTCCACAACAACGTGACGGACGCCTCGTGGATGAACGAGCCGCTGTCCTATGCGCTGTACCGCGCGGCCGGGGTGCCGGCGCCGCGCACCGGATACGCCCGCGTGACGGTTCATGCTCCCGGAGCCAAGGAAAACGCCTACCTCGGCCTCTACTCCGTCGTCGAAAACCCGGACAATGCATGGGCCGAGGCCAACTTCGGGACCAAAAAGGGCGCCATCTTCAAGCCGGTCACGCCCACGCTGTTCAAGGACCTCGGCGACGACTGGAAGGCCTACCATCAGATCTACGACCCGAAAACGGAGCTGACCGACGCGCAGAAGCGGCGCGTGCAGGATTTCGCGAGGTTTCTCACGAAGGGATCCGACGAGGAGTTCGCGCGGCGCCTGCCCGAGTTCATCGACGTGGACGAGTTCAGCCGCTTCATGGCGGTCACCGTGTGGCTGAGCACGCTCGATTCGATCCTGACGCTCGGGCAAAACTACGTGGTGTACCTCCACCCCAAGACCGACCGCTTCCTCTTTGTCCCGTGGGACCTCGACCACTCCTTCGGGAACTTCGGCCTCCAAGGCTCCCAGGAGGAACGCGAGCAACTCAGCATCCGGCAACCATGGTCGGGCGAGAACCGTTTCTTCGAGCGCGTCATGGGCGTGCACGCCGTCCAGGAGGCTTACCTCGCGCGCCTGAAGGAGTTCCAGCAGACGATCTTCCAGCCTGAACGCATCGCGAAGCAGGTGGACGAGGTGGCCGCCGTCATCCGCGGCGCGATCCAGGACGAGTCGCAGGAGAAGCTGGAACGCTTCGACAAAGGGGTCGCGGGCGAGGCGGTGGGCATGAACCCGTTCGGAGGTGGGCGCGGCGGCCCCGGCGGCCCGTTCGGGCAACCCCCCAAGCCCATCAAGGGCTTCGTGAAGGAACGTCATCGGTCGGTTGCCGACCAACTCGCGGGCAAGTCCGAGGGCCTCCGCATCGGGCAACGTGGACCGGGTGGACCGGGTGGACCGGATGGACCGGGTGGACGTCGCGGGGGGGGCGGACCCGGCATGTTCCTCGCCGAGCCCGTCCGCAACCTCGCGGACGTCAACAAGGACGAGCGGGTCAGCCCAACGGAATGGACTGCGATGGCCGAGAGATGGTGGGGCGAATGGGACCTGGATAAGAAGGGCACGCTGAACGAGGCCCAACTTGCCGAGGGGCTCGCCAAGGTGTTCCCGCCGCCGCCTGGTTTTGGTGGGCCAGGGCGGCTGCCCCGGCAGCCTTGAGGGCCTGTTGCCGGGCTGCAAGGGGCGGAGCCGGGCACGACTTAAAGATCCATGGCCGCGGGACCTCGGCAACCATGGCGCTTGTGCCCGGCTCCAAAGCTGCCCGGTCGTCAGGCGCGGCGCCGACGCCAGACCATGAAGCCGAGTAATCCGGCCGTGGTGACGGCTGCGTATTCGGATGGCTCGGGCACGACGGTAAAGGTCACTCCGGAGCCAGCGTAGCTGGAAGGTGACACCTCATAGCCGTTGCTATCGCCAATGTAACGGGTCCTCGTGTATTGGGGGTTTGCCGAGGCATCAAACGGCCCTACCGAGATGCCATAGTCGAGGCCCAGCGGATTTGCCGGATTGTTGAGGTTTCCGTTGCTCCAAACGTTGACCAAAGCCGTGGTCCCTCCACCCGTGTCCACGAGCAATCCCAATCCGAAGATGTCAATCCGCCCGCCACCATAGGAATAATAAGGCAAGCAAAGGGTTGGGCTGTCGCCATTGGGGTAAACCAAGTTGTCGAACGACGACTTGGTCGACGGGCCATAGGACAACTGAACGGTGCTGCCCGTGACGGTCCCGAGATTGCCCACGATCGGAGGGTTCGCACCCAGGTCTTGGCGGCTGGGCGCCTTCGTGTAGTCCATGCCAGAGGCGAGCACGCTCGTGAACGGGCCGTTGATGCCTGACACCGTATCCGAGAAGGTGCCGGTGACGCCTGTCACCCGCCATGCAACCCCGGCGAAACCCGTCAGGGATACCGGTTGGTACGTCAGCAACCCCGATGCCGTGATGCCTTGGCCCGAGATGCTAAAGGGGGCGATGCCGCCCTCGGCCATGGATTGGGTTGCGAGTGTTGCCGCCAAAACGGCCCCTGGAATCAAGATTTCTGCTTTCATCGGACCGCTTATGGAGAGGCCGAACGATCTCTGGAAGCACATTCCATGAAGCCACTTCATGCGACATGACAGAGGAGACCCTGACTTGGGATCTTGGAAATTTCGCGGGTATTGGGGGTGAAAGACACCGGGCACGAAGGCTTTGCCGCCACCCGCGAACCCGCCCCACACCATCTCACGGCAGGCTTCGTGCCCGGTAGAACCGCCGGGCAGCTCGTGGCGCCGAGTCGTCCTGCGCCTCGAGGGTGCCTTCGGGGCTGGTGGCCACGCCGCGTGCCACCTCCACCCACAGTCGCAGGTCTGCCGATTGCTCGACCACGTAGGTGACCCCGGGCTCGCCCAACACGCGGAGCATCACGGGACCGGTGGTGAGCTGTCCGATGTACCGGACGACCGGCGGCACTTCGTCCAACGGAAGCGCCGTCAGCCGGTAGTCGTCAAACACCATGAAGTTGTCGCCGGGCTTGCCCGGGTTTCGCACGACCCATACCGCGTCCATCTCGTTCAGGTCGAGCTTGGCCCCGCGCGTGGTGATGGGTTGGTTGGCCACGATGGCCGCACCGTTGACCTCCGCCCACCACCGGTTCCGCGCAAGGTTCATCGTCACCACGAGGTCGTAGGGCTCGTTCGCCGCGAAGGTCCAGCCCGTCATACGAAACCCCGCGTTGTCGTCGAGCACGAACTGGATCGCCTGCGCGTCGTTGTCGAAGTCGATGCTGAACAGCCGTTCCTCCCGCGTGTTGTACGCGCTCCATCGAAAGTCGTCGAAATACGGGGCGTTGGTCGTCGAATCGAAGACCATGAAGCTCACCCGGAACGTGACGATGGGCGGCGGCCCTCCCAACGGCGACAACGCCACCGGGCGGAACAGGTTGAGGACGTCGTCGGGCTGCGTGGGCGGGCTGAACCCGACGTAGGCGACCTGGCCATGGAATCCACCGATGGGGCCGGGCAAGACGCCGTTGCCGCCCGAGCCGATCGCGACCCAGCCGTTCTGGCCGGCAAGGTCCTTGGTCACGTCGTAGCCCTCGAATGGCTCGAAGCCGGTCTCAAAGAGGACGCGTTCGCCGGCCAACGCGGACGAACCCATCCCCGCGGTGAAACCCGCCGCCACGACCCATGCCCGCCATGTCTTCGAGGCGGGCTGACGGCCCCCGAATCCCTTGGGCTCAACCGTGCGGTCCATGGCGTTCATGCGTCCGCGCCCCTTGCTCAACGCTCCGCCGGGCCGCCACGGCCGGGCGCCGGCCGGGCCGGCTCAGGACGGAAGGATGGGGCCGGGGCGCCTTGGGGCACCGGCGCAGGCGCCATGCTCCGCGTCGAAGGCACGGCCTGGATGGGAGGTGTGTACACGGGCGCAGCAGGACGCGCGGGGGGACTCGCGAATGAGGCTCCAGGCATGGGCGACGGGGCCATGGCGCGCGGCTCCGGCCGGGGCGCGGGGTAACCCGGTCGGGCAACGGGAGCGTTGAACGACGGATTGGGCTGTGAAGGCGGCGTGGGGCTTGCAGGTGCCGCGAAACTGGCGCCGGGATACCGCGAAGGGACATCACGCGGCCCGCCCAACGACGCACCAGGCACGGGCCGCTGCGGGGCCGCGTTGCCAGGGCTTGGCACGCCCACGTTCCTCGACGGAGCCGAGTTGAACGAGGGGGGGCTCGCCGGCCCGCCGCCCGCCGGCGGCATGGAATTCACCGTCGGGGCAGGCCTCCCGGCCACGCCCACGTTCGCCCCGGGGTACGAGCTGGGCCCGGGGCGAACGGGCGCAGGACGAGCGGGGACCGAGGGAGCAGGACCGCCGGGCGTCGTCGTTCCGGGCGTCATGGACGGGCGCGCCGGAGCCGGCGCCGGCTCCGCACGACTCGGACGCGACGGCGTGACGCTCGGTCCTTGGGTGGCCGCAGCGCCGCCTGCAGGAGGCCGCGATGGAACAACGCCGGACGAAGCCGGCACCAAGCCCGCCGACGGCGCAGGTGTCGTCGCCAGGGCCGACCCGACGGGCGAGCGCAGGGGGGCCGGACGGCTCCCGGCCGGGGCCGTGGCACCCAGGATGCCCGGGACGGGAGCCACGGCGTTGGGCATGGACGAGGCGATGTTTCCGGCGGGACGTGTCGGCAAAGATGCCGCCGTGATGCCCGGGCCCTTGCGAGATTCCTGGCCGCGAAGGACGGACTCGGGCGGGGCGGGTGCACGATCGCCCTCGGGCGTGATGCGGGGCCGATAGGCCGCGATCTCGGGCCGCGCAGAGGAGGATCCTCGCATGGCGCGCTGGGCGGCCTCGGGCGACGCCGCGTCCGCAACGGCCACCTTGCGAACCTCTTCGCGCGAGTGGCGTTGGACGCGGTCGATGGGGAGGCCGTTGTTCACGATGACGGTGTTGTTGTTGCCGGCGACGTTGATGGAACGGTCGCCGCCCACGGCAATGTTGCTGTCGCGGACGAACTGGTTGGCGCGCGGCCGGTCGAGGCGCCAGCGGGAGAGGTGCGGGTCGCGGAAACGATTCCATGAGCACGCGTACCAGCAGTCGTCGAAGATGCCGAAGCCGATGCTCACGCCCACGCCACCAGACATCCAAGAGAACCCAACGCCGGCCGACCACCTGCACTCGGGCGGCAACGGCGCCCATCCGCAGTAGGCGTCCGAGTAACGCCATGAAACCCATGCTGGACCCCAGTCATAGCCTGGCGCCCAAACCCAGCCGAGCCGCGCGCTGCGATGCCATCGCCCGTAATGGAACGGTGCCCAGCCCCATGTGTACGTCGATCGCCAGTACCAGCCGTAGTCGGTCCAAAGCCAACTGCCGCCGTCACAGTATGGTTGCCATGTCGGCGTGACGGACACGACGGCAGGTTGCCAACACCAACCGTAGGGCTCCACCAACACCCATGTGCCGTACGGCGCCAGCGTGTCATGGAAGGTGGCGTAGGTCATCGCCTGGGGTGGCGCAGTGACCACCACGGGCGCGGCCAATGCGGCAGGCGGGGGTGCCGCCATCGTCGCGCCAGGCTGCGCCGGCCCATAAACCGGCGGGGCCGGGGCCTGCGTCGGCGCGCCGGGCACGGGCAGCCCGGCAAGGGACGTGGTCGCGACCGGCGCGGCGTTGGTGGCAGGAAGACCCGGCGACGGCGCGCCGGCCGGCGCGGGCTCGGGTTCCGCCGCCCCGACGGGCGCGGGAGGCTCGGCCTTTGGAGCCAAGGGGGCCGTCGTGGCAACGGGCGCCAGCGCGAAAGCCGTGCCGGATGCGGACCCTTTCTTGACCAGCGCCGCGATCACCGGCGGCGTCATGCCAAGGTCCGCCATGTAGATGATCTGGTCCGCGTTGAGGGCGAACGGTTCCTTGATCGACTCGACGTAAGCGAGGACTACCGATTCCCCAACCGCAGTCTGGGAAAGCCTCAGGACCTCCTGGGCCGGGATGGGCAACGCCGGCACCGAGGTCGGCCGGGGAAGGGCGGCCACGGGCGACGGACTGGCAGCGCCCGCCCCCTTGCTGGGTTCCCCCGTTGCCGCCGCCGGAACGGACGCGGACGCCGGTGCCGGAACGGACACCGCCGTCGTGCCCGGCTTCGGCGTGACTGCGGCGGGCGTGGCCGGGTCGGCCGGGGCATTCGCACCGCAACCGCCCAAGGCAAGTGCAAGGATCAAGACGGCCGACAACGAGGTCTTCATGGGAGTGAGGATGGGGATGGGTCAGCGGGCGAACCGGACAGCCTTCGTCGAAACGAGGAAAGCGGACGCCCCGAGGGGCTTGCCGCCATGTCCGATTGCGCTCACGACGGCGGGATGGACGGGGGCAGGCAATCTGTATTCAGGGACCGGTGGGGCGACGCGACGGCAAGCCCGGGGCATTGAATTCATAATTCATTGGAACGCAGAGGGTTCAGGCATCCGACATCGGTGCCAGCGGGGCTCGCCGCAGCGCACGCAACGCCTGTTGCTCGCGCACGGCGGCCACCTTGGCGTCATGATCCAAGGAAGGGTCCGACAACCTCGACCCGACATGGGCGATGCGACCGTCGATCCATGCATCGCGCAACTTCCGCGTGGCGTCGGCCAGTTGTCGGGGTATGTCGGGGATGCACCGGGGATCGGACGCCGCCTGCGTGACCAGTTGCAGCGCGGCAGGTTGATCGGCCAAGGCACCTAGCACGGCCGCCAAGGAACCGTCCTCCGAAACATGCCGAAGGCACGCGCGGGTGATGGCCCTGACGGTCTCGTGGGCAATCCATGCGGGATCGAGGTGATGGTGGACCCAGTCGAGTTGATCGTGGTTCGCATGGCACAGCAGCTTCACGAGCCATGCCTCCGCCGTGGAGGGAGGCATGGCCTCGTCGGCGGGCATGTCGGGCTCGTCCTTGCGTGGGACGGCCTCGGCACGCGGGGTTCGATGACCCTTCGCCCGAATCTTGCGGAACTCGGCGCGCACGGCCTCGACGGATACGGCGAGCCGTTGGGCGGTGCGCTGGGCGTATGTGTCCACGAGGACGGCGTTGCCGGTGAGGTCGAGCTTCTCTCCCATGGCGTTGAGGATGGCGAGTCGGCCGCGGTCGGAGCGCAGGTCATTCTCGGCGATGAGGTGCTCGAGGTAGAAGTCGAAGAAGGCGCGTGCCTTGCCGAGGATCTCGCGGAACGGCCCCGGGCCGTGCGCCTTGAGGAAGGAGTCGGGATCGTCCGGATGCGGGATGGTGGCGACGCGCAAGGCGAGGCCGGATCCGTGGCATTCATCGAGGGACCGGACGGCGGCATTGCGGCCGGCCTTGTCGCCGTCGAAGCACAGGATGACCTCGGGGGCGAACCTGCGGAGGATTCGGGCATGGTCGGCGGTCAGCGCGGTGCCTTGTGGGGCGACGGCATTGCGGACTCCGGCGGCATGGCAGGCGATGGTGTCGAGCTGGCCCTCGCAGACGATCGCATGGCCGGCGTCGAGGATGCCGCGCTTGGCCTTGTCGAGGGCGTACAGCACGCGCCCCTTGGTAAAGAGGGGCGTCTCGGGCGAGTTGACGTACTTGGCGGTCTTCTCGTCGCCCTCAAGGACGCGCCCGGAGAACGCGATGACGCGGCCCTGCTCGTCGCAGATGGGGAACATGAGGCGACCCCGGAAGCGGTCGTAGCAGTGACTGGCGTCCTCCTTGCGCACCACGACGCCGGCCTGCTTGCAGAGGTCGAGGTCGAACCCGTGTCGGCGGGCCCAGTTGACGGTGTCGTCCCATGCGTCGGGCGCGGCCCCGATCCGAAACTCCTTGATGGACTCGGCGGAGACGCCGCGGCGCGCAAGGTAGTCGCGCGCGACCTGCCCGGCCGACTCGTTGGCGAGGCAGTTCTGCCATCGCACGCAGAGGGCCTCGTGGAGCTTGAGGAGCTGGTCCTTGATCCCGCGTTCGCGCGAGGCATTGGGGTTGCCCTCGTACTCCACGGGGATGCGCGCACGCTCCGCCAGCCGCTCCACCGCCTCCGTGAAGGGCAGGCCCTCGTGCTTCTGAACGAACCCGAAGACGTCGCCGCCCGCCTTGCATCCAAAGCAATGGAAGATCTGGCGCGCGGGCGAGACGTTGAACGACGGAGACTTCTCGTTATGGAATGGGCAGAGGGAGACGAAGTTGGTGCCGGCACGCTTCAACGGAAGGCTCGCGCCAATGACATCCACGATGTCGCTGGCGGCACGGACGCGCTCGATGAATGCGGGCGAGAAAAGCGGCACGGGTGCAGGGTCCCGGTGAAGCGCGCGGGTGGCAAGGATCTAGCCCGGTGCCCGGGCGCTCAGCGCGGAGCCAGGACCATGCGGAACCCGACGAAGTGGATGCTGTTGGAGGGCGCCATCATGAACCGGCTGGAGGCCCCGCCATAGACCATGTCCTGGTTCCATCCGCCCCCCTTGAACACCTTGTACTTGTTGGTGCTGACAGTCGGCGGACCCGTCGGGTCCGTGAGCGCCCTCGGCGGGTACGGCTCGAACCAGTCGGAGCACCATTCCCACACGTTGCCATGCATGTCGTGCAACCCCCATGCGTTGGGCTTCTTCAGCCCCACGGGGTGCGTGGTCGCCTCGCAGTTTTCCGCCGTCCATGCGTACGCGTCGCCCTCGGCGGGATCGTGCCCAAAGTGAAACCGGTTGGTGTTCCCTGCGCGGCAGGCGTACTCCCACTCGGCCTCGGTGGGGAGGCGGTACTCGAACCCTTGCGGCAACCGAGCCTGCTCACGCTCGGCGTTCGTCACGCGCACGCAGTAATTGCTCGCCGCGACAAACGAGACCTTCTCGACCGGGTGGTTGCTGAGCCCGGCGAAATGGCTCGGGTTCGTCCCCATCACGCGCTGGAACTCCGCCTGCGTGACCTCGTACCTCCCCATCCAGAACTCCCGCGTCAGGGTGACCGGGAAACGGATCCGCTGGAAGGTGCCGGCCGGGATGGGGACCATGTTGGTCAACGGCACCAGTGTCACCGCGTCGGTCGCCTGCGGGCTCGACCCGGCATCCCGCTTGCAACCCATCGCGGCCGCAATCAACACCCACGCCCACGCCACCCCAACACGTTGCACGACGCTCTTCATGGCGAGGTGGGCATCGGGACGTCCACCGAACGCTCGGCTGGATCCAATGGAAGACGCATCTCGCGACGATTTGGCCAACGAACTCGCAGGGCAACCGCTTTGTTCGCGCTCGTCACAACCCGGACGGGCGCGTCCTGCGACCAATGGCCGCTGCCGGCCCCCACCGTCTGCACCGGCCCCACGCGGCCACCATCATCCTCGACCCGCAGCTCGGCACCCACGCCGTCCGGGTTGCTCGCGCCGCCCTTCAACACCACCCGTACCCCGGGATTAGCCAACCGGTTGCGGAACAACCGCGTCGCGCCACGGCTTTGCGTGACCGCGATGTCGAGGCGGCCGTCATGGTCGAAATCCCCGAGGGCCGCGCCACGTTGCTCGCCCAGCACCCGGATGCCCAGCGCCTCCGCATCCCATGCGGCGAACGTGCCGTCACCGCGGCCACGCAGCGCCAACCCGAAGCCTCCGTCCTCGCGGGTGATGTCCGAGGCCGTCCCGAAGAAGTTCTGCGAACAGAACAGGTCATGGATGCCGTCGCCGTCGAGGTCGCCGACGTTGACGGAAAACACCGGCGCCCGCTGCGCCTCAGGAGGGAGCGGCAAGGCCACGAACTTGCCGCCGCGATTCAGCAGGACCGTCGAGGACAACTCCGTGGCGCCCACCCATGCGGCGTTGGTCGCGCCCACCCGGCCGAGGATCGCGGGGATCGTTGCCCTCGAAAACTCCGCGTGCGTCTTGAACTCGGACGCCACCCTGGGGACCCCATGGGACAACCAGCTCCTGTCGTGCGTCGGCAGCCAGTCCGAACCCGAGCGCCATGCCTCAAGGACTTGGTTCACCCCGTCCCCCGTCCAATCCCCATGGTACAGCCGGATCTCCGAGGGCCCATACAACTCGTACTGCGTGTTGAGCCCCCAGTTGCCACAGACAAGGTCGGGAAGGCCGTCGCCATCGAAGTCCCCCGTCGCCACCCCCGTCCACAAGCCCGTCCGTTCCTTCAATCCCCACGCCTCCGTCGCGTCGCGAAACCCCGGGCCCTCGTTCACGAAGACCCGGACGGGGCCCCATTCGCTCGCGACGACAAGGTCCGCGTCGCCGTCGCGGTCAAGGTCCGCGGCACAGGCGCCCGTCGCCATCCCAAGGGCCTCAAACGCCGCGCTGCGACGCTCGTCCAGCACGAGGCGTCCACCGTCGTTCCGCCACCAGTGCGAGGGGACCGCCTCCGGATACTTCCCGGCACGACTTCGTCCGCCCACCCAGACATCCAGGTCGCCGTCCCCGTCCATGTCGATGGTAACCAGCGCCCCGGCCGCATGGCCGCCGATGGGAAGCTGCTCAGGCCGCGCCATGGCGTCGGCATGATGGACCTCGATCCGGGAAGGAGTGCCCGGCGAGGATTCCATGTTCGACACCGAGGCCAAGACATGGCGCCCGCCGCGTCCGTCATGCCAGCCCATCACGGCGCATTGGTCGCCCGACGCCGCGGGAAGGTCAGGTACGGCGGCCCATGACTGGCCCTGCTGGTTTCGCCGGACGCCGAGGGCACCGCCGCGGCCGCCGGCCACCACGAGGTCTTCCCACCCGTCGCCGTCCACGTCGAACCATGCCACGCCGGGGCCCAATTGGCTGAGCCGACGCGGCAGGGTGGGCTGGAGCGCCCAGTCGTCGAACTCCTCGTCGAAATGGCGATGGTCGAGCGCCGCAGAAAGGTCCTCGAACAGCGCGGGTGCCTGCTTCAAAGGCGCGGCGGGCTCGGGCAAGGGACCGGACGGCTCGACGACCTCGTAGATGCGTTGGGGTTCCAGCCCTTCCACGACGGATTCCCGTCCCGAGCGCCACCGGACCCTGAGCACGGCGCCGGCGTCCAGCACGGGGTCGAAGGCAAACATGCGGAGGGGCTCATCCGACGACAGGTAACGGCCGCCGATGATCATTTCCTGGGACTGGGTCATGCGCGACGACACAATGGAGATGCGGGCGCCGATGCCGGCCGAGTTCGGGGCTTGCCCGCGCAGCCGCACGGCCACACGCGGGCCTGGGGCCGTGTTCTGATAGACCGCCGCCGGGCCATTCAGGTTGTTGAGGACAAGGTCAAGGTCTCCGTCGTTGTCGAGGTCGCCGGCCGCCATGCCGTAGGAGATGCCTTCGAGGTCAAATCCCCAGGCCGGGGCAGGCTCGAAACGCCCATGGCCCATGTTGCGAAACGCGGCGTTCCGCGTTCTCCAGCGGGGATGCATCTGCATGGAGCGCTTGAGCTGTGCTTCGCTCAGTCGGCGCCCGCCGTCCTTGATTTCGTTGTGGCTGTCCTGGTCCATCACGTCGAACTCGAAGCCGTTGGTCACGAGCAGGTCCTCCAGGCCATCAAGGTCCACGTCGATGAACAGCGTGGACCACGTCCAGTCCGACGCGGCAAGCCCTGCC
Organism: uncultured Verrucomicrobiota bacterium; assembly: GCA_903925515.1. Lineage (GTDB taxonomy): Bacteria > Verrucomicrobiota > Verrucomicrobiia > Limisphaerales > UBA9464 > UBA6176. The sequence continues at coordinate 9,195 of CAIYFP010000462.1, read as the reverse complement.
ATCCATGCCACCTCGGCGAAGTAGCCGCCGGGCTGGCCAAGGAACAACGTGTTCCGGTTGAACTGCGGCCTTCCTTCCACGGACTCGATCTCGGCGCGCGTGGGACGGTCACGGACCAGTTGCGTCATCCGGAACCGATGCTCGCGGGCGAGCATGTCCACGACAAAGAAGTCATCGAGGCCATCCCGGTTGATGTCCGCGAAGTCCACCCCCATCGCCGACCGGCTCGTGTGACGAATCCGCGTGGCCTCCAGCTCCCGGTATCGCCCGTTGCCGCGGTTGATCCAGACGCGGTCCGGCGAGGTGTTGTCGTTGCAAACGTACAGGTCGGGCACGCCATCTCCGTTGATGTCCCGGAACATCACCGCAAGGCCCCAGTCCCGGTAGGGCGGGATCGGATTACCCTCTGAGTCCGAGAACATCCCGGGCTCGCTCTCGATCGCCGTGAACCGTCCCTGCCCTTCGTTCCGATAAAAGCCGTCCAGCTCGGGCAATTCACGGACCTTGCCGTCCGCCGTTGCCTCGAAGCGCCCCTTCCACTTGGCCGACCTTGTTGATTCACCATTGATCTTCGACACCTCCCACCCGTCGCCCTTCCGCGTGAGCGCAAAGCGGGTTGAGGGATCCGCAAGGCGCATGACGTCGATGAAATGGGTGCAGTACAAGTCGAGGTCGCCGTCCCCGTCGATGTCGGCAAGGGCCATGGATGTCGCGGAGGCGGTGGACGAAAGCCCGGAGCCGATCTTCTCGGTGAAGCCGCCGCGGCCATCGTTGAGGAAGAGGCGGGTGCCAACGCCGATGCCGTTGACCAGCAGGTCGAGGTCACGGTCGCCATCCACGTCGGCGAGCACGGCCCCCGTGGAACGTTGGTCCGCGCACGCGATCACGGGCTGCTCCAGCCGCTCGAATCGCCATGAGCCTCGGTTCCGGAACAACTGGTTTGGGCCTTCGAGATTGCAGAGGTAGATGTCCGCCCAGCCGTCGCCATCCACGTCCCCGAAGGCCACGCCCGCACCGTTGTGCGCCACCGCGTTGGTCAGGTACTGGTCGCCCGTCAGCGCGTTCGTGAACGAAAGGCCAGTCTCGGCGGGATTCATCAGGCGAAATCCCAGGTTGGCAGGGCCGGACAAAGGCACGGTCCTGACGACGACATTCGAGTGGGAGGCCCCGTGGCACACGACGGCGAAGAACAGGGTGGCCATGGACAAGAACAACCTCATGCCACTCCGAGAACACCGCCTCGCCTCGAAGCCATGCAGAACGCGGCCCTTGATGTCATCCCAAGCGCTCAAGGCCTTGATTCAACCCAAACAGTCGCCGTCCGTCTCGCCCATTCCTTGCGGAAGCGTGGCCTTGAAACGGCGGCGCCACTCCACATGTCCGTCGCCGCCGAACGTCGGCGGCCATCCGTTGGACCAGCCTCCCTCGCAATGCGGGTGCATGACAGGCCCGCAAGGCCCCACACCGCGACGGCACCCGTGAAAGCAAAAAGGGGGATGACCCTCGGGCCATCCCCCCTTCGCTGATTTCAGTCCGGCCGTACGGCGCGACTTATTGGTACTTGATGACCAGCTTGTCGCCCTCGCGGGTGACCGAGTTGATCTTGACGCCCGGGGCGATCGTGAGGAAGCCGGCAGACCCGGAGGCGGGGATGTCGGCCGTGATGGTCTTGGTGGCCTCGGACACGGTCACGCCCGTGAGCGCGGAGCCGGACAACGGCGCCGGGACCGCTGCGACGACCGTGATGGTGCTCTTCGCCGGGGCGACTCCCGCGCGATACGTCTTGAAGCCGCCGTTGTCGAGGTCGTTGACGAGCAGCTTGTCGCCGTTCGCCTGGACGCTCGCGACCTCGATGTGGGCCGCGCCACCGTTGTCCTGATAGACCACGCGAATCGGGTAGATGCCGGCGTCCTGGACGAAGAACCGGATCAGGCCGGTGGACGTCGCGCCGTTGAGCTCACGGTCGCCCACGCCGAGGAGGATGCCATCGGCAGGCTTGCCGATGGGCCCGCCTTGGGCGCGGAAGCGGTCGTCGCAGGCAATGGCCAACGTGACCACGCCGGAGGGCAGTTCCATGAACGTGGTCAACTCGGCCACGATGCCGAAGTCGCCGCCCGTGCCGCCCGGCACGCCGGGCATCTGGTCGTCAGGGGCAAAGGTGCCGCCGTTGTTGCCGCCGATGGAGTTGACGTTGAACGTGCCGCCGACCTGGAACTTCACGGTCGCGCCATCCACCACGCCCACGTCGAGCGCATTACCCGAGGCGAACGGATCGGCGAGGTTGTTGATCAGCGCGCCGGTCTCGTCCCTGAGGGTGCCCAGCAAGGCCTTCTCGGCGTCGTCCAAGGACGTGCTGGTCATGGCCTCGTTCTGGACAATGCGCCAGGTGAAGCCCGGCTTGGTCTTGTCCACCGAGACGGCTTGATGAGCCGCCGTGAGGATGCCAACCGCGGCCGAGGTGAACTTGCCCGTGTCCACGACCGTGTTGCCTTGGGTGTCCTTGACCTCGATGCGGTAGGTGTGCTCGCCAGCCGGAAACGGCAACGCGCGTGTGTGGGTGACGTCGGTGGCATCCCCCTTCTTGGGGGCGACGGTGACTGGAACGAGCGCGCCGTCGATGCTGAGCTTGATGCCGGTGGGCGAAACGATCGAGCCGCCGAGGTCGTTGGCCCGGAAGCTGAACGTGACGATGCCAGGATTGATGGCGGAGAGGAACAGGCGGTCGGAGCCCGTGGAAGCGGTGCCGAGGGAGATCAAGGCCGTCTCCTTCGGCGACTTGCCGAACACGATCGCGTGAGCGCCCAAGCCGCCCCAGCCCTTCTGGCCATTTTGGCCCGGGCCGGAGTCGCCGTCGTTGATCGCCATGCCAAGGCCGAATTGCGTGCCCAAGGTCAGCGGCGGGGTCTTGCCTAGGGCGGATGCCGGCAGCTTGATCTCATAGTAGGTCTTCTTGGCAGCCGAGTCGCGAGTCACGACGGCCTCCGTGCCACCAGGACCCGCCTCGTGCATGACGATCACGTCGCCGAGGTCGTCCTCGATGCCGCCGAGGGCATAGTTGTACAGCGCTACCTGCTGCTGGCGGTCCGCCGTCGCGATCATCAACTGGACCGAGTCTCCATTCCATGCGCTGCGCGCGGCGTTCTCGTGGTAGTCGTCGGTCACGACGAAGCCGAAGTACACGTTCTCGGCATCATAGACGATCTGGACGGCAGACGTCTGGTCGTCCGGGCCGGACCATGTCCCGCCGCCGTATTCCTCGAACAGGACGTACTTGCCGGTGCCCAACGCGCCGGAGCCCTTGGGAATGGAAAACTTGGGATCCGAGAGAACGGGCACGCCGCCCCACTCGCTGAGCTTGCCATCGACGACCACGGGTTGGGTCACGGCGCTGGCTGTGTAGTACTCCTTGCCGGGCTCGATGTCGTTCGGAACGACGGAGCTCAGCGTGAGGAGCGCGGTTTCAGACGGCGTCTTGCCGAACACGATCGCGTGCGCGCCCAGGCCGCCCCAGCCCTTTTGGCCGTTCTGGCCGGGGCCGGAGTCGCCGTCGTTGATCGCCATGCCAAGGCCGAGCTTCACGCCGCCCTCGAGGACGTCCAAGCCCAACGAGGCCTTCGGAAGCTTGATCTCGTACGTCGTCTTCTTGGTGGTCCCGTTGCGGGTGACCACGGCCTCCGTGCCACCGGGGCCGGCCTCGTGCATCACGATTACGTCGCCCAGGTCATCCTCCACGCCGCCCAAAGCATAGTTGTAGAGGGCGACCTGCTGCGAACGGTCGGCGTTCGCGATCATCAACTGGATCGAGTCGCCATTCCATGCGCTGCGCGCGGCGTTCTCGTGGTAGTCGTCCGTCACGACAATGCCGAAATACACGTTGTCGGTGTCAAAGATGACCTGCACGGCCGACGTCTGGTCGTCCGGGCCGGACCATGTGCCGCCGCCATACTCCTCGAAGAGGACGTACTTGCCGTTCGGGCCGGAGCCCTTGGGGATGGAGAACTTGGGGTCTGCCAGCACGGGCACGCCAGTCCACTCGTCGAGTTTGCCGTCCAGGTTTACGGCGCGAGGAGCGCGGTTGACCGTGTAGAACTCCTTGCCGGGCTCGATGTCGTTCTTCTTCTGAAGCGTGATCTCGGCAGTCTCGCCGGGGGTCTTGCCGAACACGATCGCATGGGCGCCCAAGCCGCCCCAGCCCTTCTGGCCGTTCTGGCCGGGGCCGGCGTCGCCATCGTTGATCGCCATGCCAAGGCCAAACTTCACGCCGCCCTCGAGCTTCTCGAGGCCCAACGCGGACTTGGGAAGCTTGATTTCGTAGATGGTCTTCTTGGTCGTCCCATTGCGGGTAACGACCGCCTCGGTGCCGCCGGGGCCGGCCTCGTGCATCACGATCACGTCGGCCAGGTCGCCCTCCACGCCGCCCAGCGCGTAGTTGTAGAGCGCCACCTGCTGCGTGCGGTCCGCGCTCGCGATCATCAGCTGGATCGAGTCGCCGTTCCATGCGCTCTTCGCGGCGTTTTCGTGATAATCATCGGTCACGACGAACCCGAAATAGACGTTCTCGGCATCGTACACGATCTGAACCGCAGAAGTCTGGTCGTCCGGGCCGCTCCACGTGCCGCCGCCGTACTCCTCGAACAGCACGTACTTGCCGGTGCCCGTGGCGCCGGATCCCTTGGGGATGGAGAACTTCGGGTCGGCCAAGACGGGCACGCCCGCCCACTCGCCCAAGTCGCCGTCGAGCACGATGCTCTTCGGCGCAAAGACAACGGAGTACTTGTCCTTGCCCGGCTCGATGTCATTGGCCGACGCGGTCGCCCCGAGTAGGAGCACCGCCATCGCCCATGCCTCGAAGAGGGACAAGGCCCTCGATGCGAGATTTCTATGGATGGTTGTTTTCATGCTTCTGGTGATACTTTCCCTATGGAAGGAGCCCATGGGGTAACGTGCGGAGAACTTTTTCAAGCCCATTCTTTTTTTGTACGACGTCGCGACCGTCCCGACGTCCCCAATCACCGAGGGTCGATGGCGGCAGGGCGACCCACGGGGAGAAGCGCCGGGCAAAGGGGTTTTAAAGAGCCCTTGCGCTGGCAGGGGGCGACTGGATCTGCGATGGCCACCTCAAGGTGGCGACTCGAGGATTTCCCTTCGCCGCGATGCCGGGGACATCACACCCGCAAGGCGTCACGCAATCGACCGGGATTTCATCCGTTGGTGGGGATCGGTGTGGCTCGCGAGGGAAGTGGGCCGCGGAAGCCGAGTGTCCGCGCACCTCGCAGGCGGCGGCCTCACGCCTGCTCGCGCCACCGTTGAGCCACGGGCATCCGGCGCCCCACGCCGAAGGCACGGGCCGTGACCTTGAGGCCGGGGGCGGCCTGCCGGCGCTTGTACTCGGCACCGTCGATCAGGCGGACGACGCGGTTGACGTCGTCCACGGGCAGGCCGGACGCCACCATCTCGGCCGGCGTGCGATGGCGCACGACATACTGGTCGAGGATGGCGTCGAGCACGTCATAGGGCGGGAGGCTGTCCTGGTCGGTCTGGTTGGGCCGCAACTCCGCGCTGGGGGGCTTGTCGAGGGTGGACGCCGGGATGGGCGGGATGCGGCCATGGAGCGCGGCCTCTTGGTTGATCCAGCGCGCAAGGCGGTACACCCACGTCTTGGGGACGTCGCTGATGACCGCAAGCCCGCCGCACATGTCCCCGTACAGGGTGCAATACCCCACGGCGAGCTCGCTCTTGTTCCCGGTCGTGAGGAGCAGGGAGCCGAACTTGTTGGACATGGCCATCAGGCAAATGCCGCGCAGGCGTGCCTGAATGTTCTCCTCGGTGACGTCCTCCGCTCGGCCCGCGAAGACGTCCGAGAGGGCGTCCTTGACGGAGTCGAACGGCGGCTGGATCGGGACGACGTCGTGCCGAATGCCAAGGGCCTCGGCGAGCGAACGTGCGTCGGCGATGCTGTGCCGGGAGGAGAACTGCGATGGCATCAGGAGGCCGCGGACGTTGCCCGGGCCGAGGGCGTCCGCCGCGATGCAGGCGACCAGCGCCGAGTCGATCCCTCCGGAGAGGCCAAGGACTGCGGACTTGAACCCGCACTTCGTGCAGTAGTCGCGCGTGCCAAGCACCAAGGCGCGATGCAGGGCGGCCTCGTCGGGCAGGACGCGGCGAGGCTGGCCGCCGGTGGCAGAAAGGTCCACGACTCGGAAGTCCTCGGCGAAGGCCTCCGCATGGCAGAGCAGGCGGCCGGAGGCGTCGAGGGCAAGGGACTGGCCGTCGAACACGAGCTCGTCGTTGCCACCGACGAGGTTGACATAGGCGACGGGGAGGCGGGTGCGGGTGGCGAGGCGCTGGAGCAGGCCGATGCGCGTGGCCTCCTTGCCGAGCTGCCACGGGGACGCGGACAGGTTGACGAGGAACTCGGCGCCTTGGTCGGCCAGCTCGCGGGCAGGGTCGCGCGGGTAACGCGGGTCCTGCCAGACGGAGTCGTCGTTCCAGATGTCCTCGCAGACGGAGATTCCAAGGCGACGTCCCCTGAAAGGCACGGGCGCATTGGATTGGGCGGGCTCGAAGTAGCGGTCCTCGTCGAAGACGTCGTAGGAGGGGAGGAGCGTCTTGTGCCGGACGGCGGCGATGCGCCCGGCGTGCAGCAGGGCGGCGGCGTTGGCTAGGGGACGGCCCGGGCGCCGTGCGGGTTCATCGACGAAGCCGACGAGCAGGCCCGTGGAGTCATGGGTGGCGGCGGCGAGGCGGGAGAGGGAATCGAGGTTGGCGCGCAGGAAGGAGGGGCGCAGCAGGAGGTCGCGAGGGGGGTAGCCGGTGATGCAAAGCTCGGGGCAAACAACAAGTTCTGCAGCGGCATCGCAGCCCCGCCGGTAGGCGTCGAGGATGCGTCGTTCGTTTCCCTCGATGTCGCCGACGACGAGGTTGACCTGGGCGAGCGCGATGCGCATGGGGGTGCGTGGGCCGGAGGGCTTGGCCGGGCCGATCCTATTGGAGCTGGGCGAAGCGGGCGACGGTCTTCTCGAGCGTGCCGTTGGGCGTGGTGACGAGGGCGCCCTTGGTGATGCCGTTGCGCTCGAACCAGTCGGGCGCGGTCTCGAGGACGTACTGGATGTGGGACGACTTGGAGGGCACAGGGGAGACGTCCATGGCCTTCAAATGGACGATTTCATCCACCACGCCGTCGGCGTCGATGTAGGCGGCGGCAATGGGGAACTTGACGTTCTTCATGTAGAACGAGCGTTGCTGCGGCGTGCCAAAGATGAAGAACATGGACTCCTCGGGGCCGATGGACTCGCGGTGCATGAGGCCGGTGGCGACCTGCGCGACGGTGACGCAGGCCTCGGCGACGACCTGCCTGGGACCAACGTGAAGCCGGACCTTTGGCAGGTTCGTCTGGGCATGCGCAAGGTGGAAGACGGGGCCCGTGTCGGGCTCGCCCGAGTCGGCGGGTTTGCCGGCCGGGGCGTGGGTTGGCGCGCCGGGCTCGGTCGCCTTCGTGGGGGCGACGCTCGCCGAGGAGAGGGCGGAGGGAGCGGGGGCGGGCTTGCAGCCCGTCCATGCGACCAGGGAAGCCAGGAGCCCGCCGAGGAGGATGCGCGTCAACATGGGCGCAGGTTGCGCCGAGGGATGGGGCGGTTCAACGAGGAAGGATGAAGAGCCGGGCGTCGCCGGGGCCGAACGACACCTGGACCCCGGGCAACTCCGGGCTGTCATCCCCGAGCGCGACCTCGCGTCCCGTGGCCTTGTCCACTTCCCGGACCCCGGCGTCGCCGGCGTCAAACACGACCGTGGGCCATGCGGTATAGGCAAGGTCGTGGTTGACGAGAACCACCGCGCGGCGTCCGTCGGCGTGGCGAAAGGACCCGACGAGGAACTCGGCCGGGGGATCATTGCGGACGTGCTGGATATTGCGGACGGGCGCACCGTGCAAGGCCTCGGCGAGATTGTGGGCGGTATGGGCCCTGCGAACACCAAGGGACGTGAGCTGCATGAGGGTTGGACCCCAACGGGCCAGCTCGGCGTTGAGGCGCCTTGCCTCCTCGTAGTGGCGGGTGCGTCGTCCCTCCGCCGTCAGGATTGCGCCGCCCTTCGGGAACTCGCCGGTCCCGCCATTCCCCTTCCCCGGTGTCCAATAGCAGAAGTAAAGGATCCCCCTGGCGCCATGGGCGACCGACGCGAAGACCTGCCACCGAACCTGGGCCTCCGTAGGGTCCATGCGGTCGGCAAACGGCATGGAGTGGAAAAAGTTCCAGTACGGGATGCCGGCGCGGCCCGCATGGACGCGCAGCGTCTCGAGGTTGTCGCAGTAGGCGTCGCGCCGGTCGATGCCCGGGCGCATGAGCGGGTAATGGTCCATCGACAACACCTGCGGCCGGACCTCGGACACGAAGCGGCCGACGTGCTCGTCGTAGCCTTGGGTCCCGAGCTGGGCCGGGGACGCATAGTTGGGGAACAGGTTGATGTAGGCGAGCCTCCCGGGCCGGTGCTCGCGAACCTCGGCAACGACCGTCGCAAGCGCGGGGAAATCCACGGCGGAGGGCTCGTCCTTGAGGAGGTAGCCCCAGCAGGACGCGTTCACGGGCCAATCCCGCACCCCTCCCGGCGCGTGCACCAAGGCCTTCAGGCCAACCTCGTCGCAGACGCGAAGCTGCTCCTCGACCGGCACCGGCGAGTTGCCGATGACGACGTTGAAGCCGGCGTCGGCCAACTCGCGATAGCGGGCGGCAAGATCCTCCTTGGCCTGCGGCGCGACCCACATCCCGATCACGAAGCGGTCCTGGACAAAATCGGCGGCCCGGGCCCGGGCCAACCCTGACGCAAGGGCAAGAAGCAAACCATGGACGACCCAAGATGCGTGACGGTGCATGGCGAGAAGGCTGCGGCCCCGGGACGACCCAAGGCAAGGCGATGGCGTGGGCATCCCCCGCGTCCACGGCCTGAACATGGGGACGGCCAACGACGCCCATGCGACGGGCCGCCCAGACGTGCAGGCCTTACCATCCGAGGAGTCAAGCGGTCCGGGGCCCGCGGACAACTCCAGCAGCGGGTATCGCCGCCCCGGGCAGCCGGCGATGTCCTTGTCCACCAACAGCCGCTCAGCCACCACGAGACGGTGTTCGTGATGTCTTCGGCCTCGGCCGGGCCGGGCTCCGGGCACCCCTTCGGCTACCGCGACTTGGCCATCGCGGCCTTGGT